>JAHJCL010000018.1 GCA_018813025.1 Patescibacteria group bacterium | reverse complement strand
GTCTTAATCATTTGGGTAGTCGCTATTTTTAATGGATTTATTTCTTTACGCAACAGAGCTAAAGAAGCTTGGGCAGATATTGATGTCCAGTTAAAACGCCGTTATAACTTAATCCCTAATTTAGTTGAAACTGTTAAGGGATACATGCAGCACGAGAGCGGTGTTTTTGAAAAAGTTTCTGAAGCCAGAAGTAGAGCAATGGGAGCTCAAAATCCTAAAGAAAAATTGGAAGCAGAAAATGCTTTATCAAGCACGCTTAAAACTCTTTTTGCTGTTAGTGAAAATTACCCTGAACTAAAAGCTTCAATGAATTTTTTGGAATTACAGAAAGAGTTAAGAGACACTGAAGATAAAATTCAAGCAGCTCGGAGGTTTTACAATGGTAATGTTCGAGACCTCAATATCAAAATCGAAAGTTTCCCCAATAGTTTAATTGCTAATCTGTTTAATTTTAAGAAGATGGAAATGTTTGAAGTATCCGTTGCCACTGAAAGAGAAACTCCGCAAGTTAAGTTCTAAATTATAATTGATATAATTCCTAATTATTTTAGTAATTGGAATTTGAAAATTCCGGTTTATTTAGATATTAGTAATTAATTACTAATCATTAAAATGTCTACTCTTTACACCCAAGCAGATTCTAATATAAAAAAAACTTGGTTATTTGTTACCCTTTTTTTGCTTTTCATAATAGCTCTTGGTTGGTTTTTTAGTTATTTATTGGATAGTCCAGTTATTTTATGGATAGCTGTAATTTTCAGCATTTTAATGAATTTTGTCAGTTATTGGTATTCCGATAAAATTGTTTTAACAATGGTTAAGGCCAGACTTATTGAGAAAGCAGACAATCCGGAACTTTATAGGGTTGTTGAAAATCTTTCAATAACAGCCGGTCTGCCTATTCCAAAAATTTACATTATTGAAGAATCTCAACCCAATGCTTTCGCTACCGGTAGAGACGCAAAACACGCAGTAATAGCAGTGACCAGAGGACTTTTAGAAAAATTAGACAGAACAGAATTAGAAGGAGTGATAGCCCATGAGCTATCACATATTGGAAATAAGGACATGCTTTTAAGTACTATGATAGTGGTTTTAGTCGGGATTGTTTCCATGATATCCAATTTCTTTTTAAGAATAAGTTATTGGGGAGGTGGTAGAAAAAGAGACAGAGGTTCGGGAGCATCAATTCTTTTTCTTTTTGGTATAGTCGCCGCTATTTTAGCTCCAATTGCCGCTACTTTAATTCGTTTAGTAATTTCAAGGAAAAGAGAGTTTTTAGCTGATGCTTCAGGGGCCCTATTAACTCGTTATCCCGATGGATTAATCAGAGCTCTGGAAAAAATCTCTAATGATCCAACTCCTTTGAGAGTCGCTAATAATACTACTTCTCATTTATATATTTCTAATCCTTTTAAAAATAAACAGACTAATAATTGGATATCGAAACTCTTTATGACTCATCCTCCGACTGAAGAAAGAATCAGCGCCTTGAAAGAAATCAAAGTTTAGTATAAGATAAGCGCATAATAAAATTACATGAAAAAAAAGAAGTTACCAAAAAGCTTGAAAAAGCATATTCGCAAAGAAAAATCCCGAATTCGTCGGAGTCCTTTAAGTTTGGAAGAGATAGATAAAAAAATTCTAAAACTATATCAAAGCGTTAAATAAAATGAAAGTCCAAGAAATATATAATTTAGCCATTAAACTTGGGATAGAAGCTGATTTCAGGGGAAAAGAAGGAATTGAGAGGTATCTGCAAAACAAAAAGAAAAAATATGAAAAATTGTCTGAAAAAGAGAAAGAATATTTTGATATTGATGCCCTAACTAACCCTTATTCAGATTCAAAAATCTTAAACATTGCTCAAGAAAAGGAAATCGAGAAAATTTTAGTCGGGATTGATATTGATCCCGCCGAAATTTTATTAGCTAAAGAAATTGGTGATATTGACTTAATAATAGGTCATCACCCTTTAGGTAAGGGCTTGGCTAATTTATCAGATGTAATGAATTTACAATGCGATGTTTTGAATCAGTATGGAATACCTATCAATATCGCTGAACGTTTAATGAAAGAAAGAATTTCAGAGGTAGCCAGGGGAATAAATGGATTGAATCATCAGAGACCTGTTGATACTGCTAAAATACTTGGATTTAATTTAATGTGTCTTCATACTGTTTGCGACAATCTGGCTGCCAAGTTTTTAAAAGACAAAATAGAAGCTGCTAATTTATTTAGAATAGGAGATTTAGTTGATCTCTTAAGAGAAATACCCGAATATCAAAAAGCCAGTTGTTTTGGTGCCGGTCCTAAAATTTTTGTTGGCAATAAAGATAATCGTTGCGGTAAAATTGCTTTGACTGAACTAACTGGCGGAGCCGAAGGTTCCTCTAAAATTTATGAAAAATTGGCCATTGCCGGAATCGGTACTGTTGTCGGTATGCATATGGGAGAGAGCAATAAAAAAGAAGCTGAAGTAGCTGGCCTCAATGTGGTTATTGCCGGACATCTTTCATCCGATTCTTTAGGGGTCAATTTATTTTTAGATGAATTAGAAAAACAAGGAATAAAAATTATTCCTTGTTCCGGATTGATAAGAGTCTCACGTAATAACTAGAGATTCTTAATCATGTATTCGTCTTGCAGTTTATAGCCAAGTTTTTTGAAATATTCTCTTGCGCCTATGCCGGAAATAACGGCTATTTTTTTTAAATTAAATTCCGTTTGAGTTATTTTTTCTGCTTCAAGAATAAGTTTCTTTCCCAAGCCCTTGTGCTGAACCGAGAGGTTTGGCATTTTTTCCTGCCCAAGAGCCAATTGTTGCCCATAAGTATGAATCTCTCTAATAATAGCGGTATTATTTAAAACGGGAAGAAAGTGTTTTTCTATAGGTGCAATTCTTAATCTTAACAAACTGTAAATTTTGTTTCTTTTTTTATCTTCAAAGCTAAGGAAGATTTCTTTTCCTTGCGAGGCATCATAATCTTCTCTGAATAATTTCAATTTTTCATTTTTATCATAATCTTTTCCTATCTCTCGGCACCTGATACAGTGGCAATGCCAACCGTCTTTTTCTATCTCCTTAGCTATTGATTGCCTCAGGTTTGATATTTTAATCGGCCCGGCCACAATACTGGTAGATGGAATATCTCTGATGATTCTTTCTATTCTTACATAATAAGGAATGTATTTTTTAATAGATTTGATAAGGCTAACTAATTGCTCAGATATATATGGTTGGTATCGCTCTTTTAGCCACCACTTATATAGAGGCGCCTCTTTTAACAGAGCGGTGGGGTAAATTTTCAATAAATCAGGTTGAAAATCGGAATTATGAAATAATTGCTTAAACATTTCTAGGTCTTTCTTAATATCAGACCCAGGGAGATTAAGCATCATCTGATAACTTACTTTGAATCCAGCGTCTTTTAATAGTTTAGTGGCTTTAATAGCAGATTCTATTTTATGGCCTCGTTTATTGATTTTTAAAACATCATTATAAATGCTTTGTATTCCCAACTCCACCCTGGTAATTCCCAAACTTCTCATTCTTTTTATTTCCTTTTCATCAATAAAATCAGGCCTTGTCTCAATAGACAACCCGACAATCCGATGTTTTGTTTTTTCATTTTTATGCTGGGCTTGCTTCAGATTGACGCTTTTTGTTTGGTTGCAAGCATCAAAGCAGTTTTTTATAAAATTAGTTTGGTATTTTTTAGGATAAAAACTCCAAGTTCCGCCAATTATTCTAAGCTCAATTTTATCAGTGGGATGGCCGTTTTCTTCAAGCATCTGAATTCTGGTTTTCACTTGTCTGACAGGTTTATATTTATTGGAAATAGCTCTCATAACTGCCGGTTCGTTATCTAAATAGCTTTTTGGTGCGTTTTCCTGGCTGGGGCAATAAATACACTTGCCGGGGCAAGGATAGGGTTTAGTTAAAACCGAAACATTAACAATCCCGGACAAAGACCGAATTGGTCTGGTTTTGAGTATATTTTCTAATTTTTCTGACCTTTTAATTCTTTTGTTTTGGACTAATTTATGGTAAATCTTTAGTAAGTTGGAGTTTTTAATAAAGGAAGTGCGAGTTTTTTTTGCTATCCTACGTTTAGCTCGCATTAAATCAGCCTGGGTTTTAATTCCCGGTCTTACTAATTCCTTAATTATGACTTCGTCAATTTGCATATGAAAAAAGAGTACGCTCAATTTTTATTAGAAAAAACTACCGATGATTATAATCTGATTGCCTCTGATTTTTCCAGAACCAGAGAGTTTGCCTGGCCAGAAATCGATTTCTTGTTTGAAAAACTGCTGGAAAAAGGGGATGTAGTTTTAGATTTAGGATGCGGTAATGGAAGATGGTTGGAGTCTTTTAAAAAAAGGGAGGTTGAATATTTCGGATTAGATAATTCAGAAGAACTGATTAAAATTGCTCAAACTAAATATCCCGATACTAATTTTATTAAAGCTAATGCACTTAATCTGCCGTTTTCAGATGATTATTTTGATAAAGTTTACAGTATTGCCGTATTCCATCAAATTCCATCTGAGGAATTCCGTCTTAGATTTTTAAAAGAAGTCAAAAGAGTTTTAAAACCGGGGGGATTATTAATACTAACAGTCTGGAAGTTCCATCAGAAAAAAACAATCTTTTCGCTTCTTAAGTATACTATTTTAAAATTATTACAAAAGTCAGAATTAGATTTAGGAGACGTACTTTATGACTGGGGCGATCAAACAAAGAGATATTATCATATTTTTTCCCAAAAAGAATTAGTTAATTTATTAGAAAAATCAGAATTTGAGGTTCAAGATATAAGTATTATTAAAAACAAAGAGGGGAATCGTCGGAATATCTATTTGATAGCCAAAAAGTCTCTGTAGTCTAATGGATAGAACAGGAGCCTCCGGAGCTTCAAATGCAGGTCCGATTCCTGCCAGAGACACAATTTTAAATCTTGACAAGAGCTAATAAATATTTATCATTAAAAAGTGAGAGGGTGTGAGACTTGTTCTCTAATGGACAAACGATTCTTAATAATGGAGGTCTAAAGCAGCTGCCAGTTTGTCCAAAACTGACTTGAGGAACGGCTAATATTGTAAAGGATCGTTCCCTCTCATTAAAAAGGGAAAGCTTGCTTTCCCTTTTTAGTTTGTTCAAGTATGATTAAAGAGTGAGATATAACTAAATAAAGGTCGGTGTAATTTAATATATTTCAATATGATAAACAAAAAATCTCTTCCCAAGGAAGAAAAATTAATAGGAAAAATTAATCACTATTTTGACAAGATAGGAGTAGCGGTTATTGATCTGTCCGGTGCGTTAAAAGTTGGCGATGAAATTCATATCATCGGCGGAGAGGTTGATTTTACCCAATCAGTTGAAGCCATGCAAATTGACCATAAGCCGGTTAAGTCGGCTAAAGCAAAAGATGCTATCGGCTTAAAAGTAAAAGAAAAAGTAAGGGACGGATATCGCGTTTATAAATCTTAATTTTTAAATATTAGCTTAAAAACAGCTTAGATTTTTTAGAATTTGATAAAATGGTTAATATTGGTAAATTTTTTTTATCTTCAGCCCTGCTTATGGGGACAATTATTGGAGCTGGAATTTTTGGACTACCATATGTTGCTGCTAAAAGCGGGATTATCCCCAGCTTTTTTTATTTTTTAGTTTTAGGCGGAGTCAGTTTTTTGATTCATTTATTTTTAGGGGAGATAGTTTTAAGAACAAAAGAAAAGCAACGTTTAGCCGGTTATGCTAAAAGATATCTTGGCGGTGTAGGAAGTTCTATGGTGGCTTTTTCTATTGTCTTGGGAACTGTTTTGGCTTTAGTGGCCTATATTATTATTGGTGGCAGATTTTTAAAAATATTTCTTGGTTTCTGTCTTCCATTTCTCAATATTACTGATTTTAGACTAAGTCTGGTATTCGCTTTATTGTTATTACCTTTTTTATTCAGAGGAATAAAAAATGTGGCTAAAACAGAGTTTATCAGTAATATTCTTTTTGGTTTAATTATTGTTTTTGTTTTTCTTTTTAGTTTACCGAATTTTGATTTCAATAATTTTTATTTATTCAACTCATCGAATATTTTTCTCCCCTACGGAGTTATTTTATTTTCTTTAACCGGTTGGAGCGCTATCCCTGAAATGGTTGAGATATTGAATAGCGATGAAGATAAAAAGAAATTAAAAAAAGCTATTATATTTTCAATTATTGCAGCTATTTGTATTTATCTAATTTTTGTTTTGACTGTTGTCGGCGTGAGCGGTTCTAATACCACCGAGGAAACTTTTGTCGGATTATTGCCGTATCTAGATAGTAGAATTATTTTTCTGGGAGTATTAGCTGGGATAATAACCATCGCTGACTCATTTTTAATTCTCAGTATTAATTTAAAAAATACCTTAATCTATGATTATGGCATTTCAGGATTTTCATCTCTTTTTATTGCTTGGGCTTTGCCAATCTTTTTGTTTCTCTGCGGGTTGCGTCATTTTATTAATGTTATCGGTATTGCTGGTACATTGATCGGAGCAATTGAAGGAATTGCTATAATTATGATTTTTAAAAAAGCTAAATCGTTTGGAAATAGAAAGCCGGAATATAGCATAAATATCTCTCGATTTTCAGAATACGTTCTAATTACACTTTTTGTTTTAGGAGTAATTTCTTTAATTTTTTAAACTATGAAAATTATTGCTGATTTACACATACATTCCAAATATTCTCGGGCAACTTCACCGAGTACTGATTTAGAAAATTTAAACAAGTGGGCCCAAATTAAAGGAATCAATGTTTTAGCAACAGGTGATTTTACTCATCCTCAATGGTTTTTACAATTAAAAGATAAATTAACCTCGGCTGAACCTGGATTATTTATTTTAGGTAATTCTTTGACCGCCACCCGTTTTCTTTTAAGTAGCGAAATAAGCTGTATTTATTCTAAAAATGATAAAACGCGCAAGATTCATTTGGTTGTTTTGAGTCCTTCTTTAGAAATAGTTAAGAAAATTAATGATCGCCTTGAATTAATCGGCAACATTAAATCTGATGGCCGGCCAATTTTAGGTTTGGATGCAAAAGAATTAGCTAAAATTATTTTAAATATATCTTCTGACTGTGTTATTATTCCGGCTCATATCTGGACTCCATGGTTTTCTCTTTTTGGTTCAAGATCAGGGTTTGATTCTATAGAAGAATGTTTTGAGGAATATTCCAAATATATTTTTGCAGTTGAAACAGGACTTTCCTCAAATCCGCAGATGAACTGGAGATTATCTGAGTTAGATAAAGTTTCTTTAATAAGTAATTCTGACGCTCATTCTCCGGCTAAAATCGGCAGGGAAGCTAACGTTCTTGATACTAATTTAAATTATTTTTCTATTATAGAGGCTATTAAGTCCAAGGACCGCAATAAGTTTTTATATACTATTGAATTTTTTCCGGAGGAGGGAAAGTACCATTATGACGGACATCGGCTTTGTAATATTTCTTTTTCTCCGGAAGAAACGAGAAAGCATAAAAATATTTGCCCTGTTTGTAAAAAACCATTAACAATAGGAGTTCTCAGTCGAGTTGAGGCTTTAGCTGATAGACCGATTGATTTTAATCCTGTCCAATCAATTCCATTTAAAAGTTTGATTTCCTTAGAGGGAATTATTAAGGAATCTTTAGGTGTAAAATCAGCCACTAAAGAAGTGATTAATCAATATCAAAAATTAATAAGTAGTTTTAAAAATGAATTGGAAATTTTATTGAGTACTCCCAGGACTGATTTGGAAAAAGTTTCTTTGCCGGAGATTGTTGAAGGAATAATAAGAGTTAGAGATGGCAAGGTTTTAATCAATCCAGGATATGATGGAGTTTTTGGCAAGATTAAAATTTTTTCTCAATCAGAACGTAAAAATACCTCCAAACAATCAGCTCTCTTATAGACTTGACAATTATTTGTAATTGACTAAGATTAAGGTGTTTAATGCAGGATAACAAAAATATGAAAAATCAGAAGACAATAATTCAATTTTGCTATTTAAACACAAACGGTGATGTCTTTGGATTTATTAGGAAACTCACTATTAACACACTTATTATCAGGGGCGATCGGTAGACAGAAGTCAATATTAAATAAAAAAACTACTGAGCCTCCTGATGGGAGGCTCCTGTGTTTTAATAAATATTTACACATATGATAGGAGAAAATAAATTTTATCTAACTAAAAAAGGGTTAGAAAAAATAAAAAAAGAATACGAGGAATTAAGAAAAACGAAACTGGCTAAAATCAGAGGAGAAGCTCCTTCTATTTTACATTCAGAAGATTTAAATCCGGAGTATCTTTCGTTCAGAGAAGATATGACTTTCTTGGAAAGAAGGATAGTTGAATTAGAAAATATTTTAAAGAACACAGAATTAATAGTTGCTCCATCTGATAAAAATATAGTCAAAATCGGAGCGACGGTCACACTGGAAGAAAAAGACGGGGAAGTGAATGAATTTATGGTTGTCGGAACTTTAGAAGCCAATCCTGGTCAAGGAAAAATATCAATTGATTCGCCGGTCGGTAGGGCTTTAATAGACCAAAAAATCGGAAGTGAAATAATCCTAAATTCTCCGGTTAGAGTGGAATACAAGATAAAAAAGATTAAATATCATCTCAGTTAATTCCACAACAATCTGGCTTAATAAAGACCAGATTGTTTTGTTTGTAAAAAGGGTAAAATGGTGTTTTAATATATTCAGATGTCATTTAAATGTTTTTTAAAGTAAATCACTAATATCAATAAAAAAATATGATTAAAGCTACTCAATCTAATAAAAAGACAAAAGCAGAATATAATGGATTAGTTGAATTTCTTTTAAAAGTTGAGGAATTAAAAAAAATGCCCAGAAAAGTTTGGGCATTAATGGGTATTGATAATCCGGAAACAGTAGCCGGTCATACTCTATCTTTAACCTTTATGGCTTGGATTTTTGGCCAAAAGCAAAAACGGCTTAACCATGAAAAGCTTTTAAAAATGGCTCTTTGTCATGAGATTACTTCAATTTATACAGGAGATTTGATCACTCCTTATAGAAAAATTACTAATAAGGAAAAAGCCATGGGAAAAAAGGTTTTTCAGAAATGGCCTCGGTTATTTAAAGAAGAAAAAGAAAAAAAATTTGCTCAAGATTATCAAAAGGAGAGAAAGGCACTACAAAAACTTACCAAAAAATTGTCTGCTCCGTTGAGAGATGAGTTTATTGCCCTTTTTGACGACTATAAAACTCTTAATAGCGCTGAAGCTAGGTTTTTAAATCAATTAAACGTTTTAGCGGTTTTATTGAAAGGGATTCAGTATAACCAAGCCGATCCTACCATATCGATTGATTTTTTATGGGAATGGGTTTTTGAGAAGTGTGATAACAATGCCTGTTTCCTATTTACTGAAGAATTAGAAAGCAGATTTTATAAAAATCGGAAAAGTCCAAAAAAAAATTAACCAAGGAAGAAACCAGAGAATTAATCAGTTATGAAAAAAGTCATTCTTTTTTTATTATCTCTTTCTTTAGGGACATATTTGTCAATAGAGATTTATAAAGCAATAGGTTGGACAGAAGTTAAAAATTTTATTGTTAACTTTACTCTACAACAAGGACTTATAATTTTAGCTTTAACGATTTTAATAACCTTAATAGGAGCTTTTAAATGGCATGAAGTATTAAAGGGGGAAGGTGTCTCACTTCCCTTTTTTGATACTCTTAAATCATATTTAGCCGGTTATTCCATTATATTTCTAGCTCCAGCTTTATTTTTAGGCGGAGAGTTTATCAGGGCCTATATTATCAAACAGAAAAATTCAGTTAGTTGGTCTAAAGGAACAGCTTCAATTATTATTGATAGGGTTTTAGAATTTAGTATTAATTTAATTATTATTGTAATTGGTTTGGTCGTTTTTCTTAGTAAAGTTTTTCTGCTTCCTGCCAATTTGACTCTTCTGTTCGGAGGATTAATTTTGTTTTTTATCGTGGTTTTATCTCTCTTCTATATAAAAGTTTTTAAAAAAGAAAGCATAGTTGTTTCTTTAGGTAATTTATTCAAGAGAGACTTAAATGGAGCCCCTCAAGAAGTTGAAAAAGAAATATTCAGTTTTTTTGATATTAAAAATAGAGCACTATGGATAACTGGAGCATTATCTTTATTGAGAATATCAATAATGTATTTGAGGACATTTATTTTAATTATTTTTTTAAAACAGCAAATAACCGCTTGGTACGCCTTATCGGTTTTATGCTTCAGTCTTTTGGCTTTAATCGTCCCGATTCCGGCCGGGGCCGGGGCTCATGAGTTAGTTCAAGTTTTCACTTTTAATTCATTAGGGTTCAGTGCTTCTTCAGCTACGGCTTTTGCTATTATTATTAGAATAGTCGAAACAATCATAGCGTTGGCCGGGTTGGTAATTTTATCTAAATTAGGCATCAATCTCCTTAAAAATTATTTATTAAAAGAAGAAAATAACAGAAACAAATAATCTAAATAATCCTTAATAAGTTTGCTGATGTTAAATCAAGAATTAGCTAAAATATTTTACGAAATTGCTGACTTTTTAGAAATGGACGATATTCCTTTTAAGCCAAATGCTTATCGAAAAGTTGCTTTTGTTTTGGAAAATTTTCAGGAGGATATAGAAGATGTTTATTTAAGAAAAGGAGTAGAGTCTCTTAATAGTGATATCCCTGGAGTCGGTGAAAGTATTGCCAAAAAGATAGAAGAATATATTAAAACAGGAAAAATTAGATATTTTGAACAATTAAAAAAGAAGACGCCGATAGATATGGAAAAATTGAACGCTATTGAGGGTTTAGGGCCTAAAAAAATTAAAACTCTTTATCAAAAATTAGGAATTAAAAATGTTAATGATTTAGAAAGAGAGATTAAAGCAGGTCGAGTTTCTTCTTTATTCGGTTTTGGACAAAAAACAGAAGCTAATCTTCTTGAAGGAATTCTTTTTTTGCAAAAAACAGGAGGTCGTTTTTTATTAGGAGATATTTTGCCAAAAGTAAAGGAAATCATAAAACAATTAAAAAAACTCCAAGAAATAGAAAAAATAGATGTGGCAGGGTCAATAAGAAGAGGTAAAGAAACGGTTAGAGATGTTGATTTATTGGTTATAGCTAAAAAGCCGGATAAGGTGATGGATTTTTTTGTTTCTATGCCAGGAGTTATTAAGGTTTGGAGTAAAGGAAAAACTAAATCATCCATAAGAATAAAAGATGGCTTTGATGTTGATTTAAGGGTAGTGGCTAAAAAAAGCTATGGATCAGCCCTTCAATATTTTACCGGCTCTAAAGAGCATAATATTGCCACCAGAAGGATTGCTATTAGTTGCGGACTGAAGTTGAATGAGTACGGAGTTTTTAAGCAGGGTAAGGCGATTGCCGGTTCAGATGAAACCAGCGTTTATAGAGCCCTGCAAATGCCTTACATTGAGCCAGAACTAAGGGAAAACAGAGGAGAGATAAAAGCTGCTCTGAAAGATAAATTACCCAAAATTATCAACCAACAAGATATTAAAGGAGATATTCATTGTCATTCTGATTGGAACGGCGGTCAAAGCACGATAATAGAGTTAGCCCAGTCAGCGATAAAAATGGGTTATCAGTATTTGGGAATTACTGACCACACTTATTTCTTGAGAATAGAGAAGGGATTGGACGAAAAAAAACTCATTGCTCAAATGGAAGAAATCGATAAATTAAATAGGGTTTTTCAAAGCAAAAACACAAATTTTAGAATTCTTAAAGGAGCTGAAACTAATATTTTAGACGATGGTTCAATTGATATTTCCGATGAAGTACTGGCTAAATTAGATTATGCCGTAGCCGGGGTTCATTCTAACCATAAGATGGAAAAAGAAGATATGACTGAAAGAATACTTAAAGCTATGCAGAATCCTTATATTAAGATTATTTCTCATCCAACCGGTCGTATTCTTCAAGAAAGAGATGAATATAAAATTGATTTAGATAAAATATTAAAAGCCGCCAAGGATTATAACGTTGCTTTAGAAATTAATTCTAGTCCCAGAAGACTGGATTTAAATGATGAGAATATTAAAAAAGCTAAGTCAGTTGGAGTTAAGATGGTAATTAGTAGCGATGCTCATCATAAAACAATGCTTAATTATATTAATTTTGGTATCATTCAAGCTCGTCGAGGCTGGGCAGAGAAAAGCGACATATTGAATACATTGCCCGTAAAAGATTTATTAAAATTTTTTAAAAATATATGACTAAGGCGTTACTGCTTTTTTCCGGAGGGTTGGATTCAATTTTAGTCGCTAAAATCTTAATGGAACAAAAAATTAAAGTTGTTCCGGTTTGTTTTAAAAGTTTATTTTTTGGTTGCTCTTTAGCTCAAAAAACAATTAAGGATTTGGGCTTAAAATTGAAAATTGTTGATATCTCTAAAAAACATTTGGATATTATTAAAAATCCAAAAAGATCAGTTGGTAAAGGAATGAATCCTTGTATTGATTGCCATTTATTTATGATTAAAACAGCTAAAGAAATTATGATCAGAGATGGTTATGATTTTTTAGCAACCGGAGAAGTTCTGAATGAAAGGCCTTTTTCTCAGAATAGAAATGTTTTTACTTTAGTTGAAAAAGAGCTTGATTTAGAGGGTTTAATTTTAAGACCGCTTTCCGCTAAACTATTACCGATAACAATTCCGGAAAAGAAAGGCTTAGTAAAAAGATCTAAGCTTTTTGATGTCAGTGGAAAATCAAGAAAGACGCAAATCGCTTTAACTAAAAAATTCAAGATAAAAGATTTTCCCAGTCCAGCAGGTGGATGCATTTTAACTGACATTAATTATGCTAAGAAATTAAAATATCTTTTTAATAAAATACCTGATTGCGATAGCTCAGATTGTTTAATCCTAAAAAACGGTCGGATTGTCTGGGATAAAAAAATTATGTTAGTAATCGGACGGGAAGAGAGAGATAACAGACAAATATTAAAATTAAAGAAACCTAATGATATTGTATTAGAACCGGATAATTTTGCCGGTCCAACCGTTTTAATTAGAGGCTTTGGAAAAGAGATTAAAAAGGCAATGATTGATAAGGCTGTTGAGCTATTACTAAGTTATTCAAAGAAGATACCTCAAGAAATTATTATCAAAACATCGTTGAAGAAATGAACAAAAACCGCCTATAAGTAAGGCGGTTTTTTTTATTTTACTTGTTCAATTATTTTTTCAAATATTTTGGGATGTTTCTGAACGATTTCCGATAAGACTTTTCTGTCTAAAGTAATTGATTTTATTTTTAAGGCATTGATGAGTCTACTATAGGTAATACCTTGTTGTCTGGAAGCGGCATTGATTTGAGTCTGCCAAAGCTTCCGAAAATCTCCTTTCTTATTCTTTCTGTGCTTATAGGAATGCATCCAAGCATGAATAAGGGCTTCCTTAGCCAATCTTAATTTTGATTTTCTTCCCCAACGAAAGCCTTTGGTGTATTTCAATAACCTTTCTCTTTTTTGCTTATGAACTTGACCCCTTTTTACTCTAGCCATATTAGTATTTTAATAACTTTTTGATTACTTTAGCTTCTGATTTTCCAACTAAAACCCATTTTTTATTTTTTCTTTTTTGGTTCCCGGTTTTTTTAGCTAAATTATGATCAAGACCGACCGCTCTTCTTAGGACCTTGCCGGTTTTAGTGAATTTGAAACGTTTTGAAATTGATTTTCTAATTTTAGCCATTTTTTAAATAAAATGAGAGAAAAACAAGGTTTTGAGGAGCGAAGCAACGAACGGTTTTTTATTTTCCTATTTACTTATTATCATAATAAGGGTTCGTCCTCTTTTTTCTAAGTTTTTCTCTATTTTGATATTTGTTTTAGCGCTTAATATTTGAATAAACTCTTTTATCTTTTCATTAGCTATGTCTGATAATGCTTTCTGGCGTCCTCTTAGAATTACTTCAACTTTTATTTTATCGCCTCTGGCCAGAAATTTTTCTGCTTGCTTGGCTCTTGTTTCCAAGTCATGAGTGGAGATATTAAAACCCAACCTGATTCCTTTTAATTCTCCAGTTTTTTTTGTTTTAAGCTGTCTTTTCTTTTTCTCTTCAACGTAAAGATATTTACCGTAATCGGTTATTCGGCAAACCGGTGGTTTAACTTTTTTAGTTACCTGAACTAAGTCCAAACCATGCTCTTGAGCTACTTGAATTGCGTTGCTCAAACTCATAACACCCAGCTGTTTTCCACTTTCATCGACAACTCTCACCTCAACCGCCCTTATTTTATTATTAGCTAATGATTTACTGATGTTATTAATTTAATTTTCTATTAATTTAATTTTTTTGGTGGAGGTGGCGAGGATGAGCTCGCGTCCAAAGTTTTCCTAAAAGCAATCTACAGATTTAGTCTATTTGATTTAATACTAAATTGGAAATAGACAAAACTTTAGTATTTTTACTCCTTTATTTAAACAAGTTTCCGGAGTCTAAACTTGTCGGTCCCGATAATATAACACTCAGAATAGCCTATCGAGAATCAACTATTTGAATGCTGCTTAAGCGAATGCTAGAGCAGGTTGTGCAAATAAATTGGCACTTTTGTTTTTCTGGAGATTTAACGAGAATCCAGAATCTCGACCTGCAAACTTTTATTCAAAACTCTGTCGAAACTTTCACCCCCTAAATATCTTTCTAATTCTTTCTTCGACCTCTTTCTTCTTAATTGATTCTCTTTTATCGATTTTGCTTAATATTTTCACTATTCCAAATTCGAGCTTTATTATACCGCGTTTAGTATAAACTTTCAAGGGCACTAAAGTCAAGCTCTTTTGCTGAGATTTTCCTATAAGATAACGGATTTCTGATTTCTTTAAAAGTAGTGTCCTGTTTCTGTCCGGCTCATATTTGGAGGTTTTATTATTAGGCTGATAAGCCGGGATGTTAGTTCCGATTAAATAGGCCTGAGTTCCTTTAATAATTACATAAGAACCGTTGAGATTAATTCTCCCGGATTTAATTGATTTTACCTCTCGGCCGGTTAGAGAAATACCAGCTTCTATTTTCTCTAAAATTTGGTATTTCCTGTAAGCCCCTTTATTTTCTACAATTGTTTCCATATATTTTAATCTTAACATAAAAACGTTTAAGCTTGTTTTAGACATCGGTTTTGATATATTAAAAGTGATGATTAAAGATAAAATTTCTCAAATTACCTTAGAAGCAATTCAATCTTGTCAAAAACAAGAGAATTGGTCGGCTTTAAATATTTCCGAAATAAAAATAGAATCTCCTAAAGATAAAAAACACGGAGATTATGCAGTTAGTATTGCTTTAGAGATAGGAAAGATGTTGAAGAAAAATCCGCTTAAAATATCCGAAATCATTAAAAATAAAATTTTAGAAGAACCGTCAATTCTGTTTAATAAAATTGAAGTTGTCAGTCCGGGATTTATTAACTTTTTTCTCGCAAAAGATTATTTGATCAGCGAATTAAGTAAAGTATTAAAAGAAAAAGATAAGTACGGAGCAGGCAATACTAAAAAGACAATTGTCATTGATTATTCTGCACCCAATATTGCCAAGCCATTTGGAATCGGTCACCTCAGGTCAACTATTATTGGTCAATCAATCTATAATCTTTATAAATTTTTTGGTTTTAAGTGTATAGGTGATAATCATTTGGGAGATTGGGGTACGCAATTCGGTAAGATGATAGTGGCTATAAAAAAATGGGTAAAACAGGATAATTTTAACGATTTAACTGTTAATGATTTGGAAAAACTTTATATTCGGTTCCATCAAGAAATTGAAAACCATCCGGAGATTGAGGAAGAAGCTCGTTTGTGGTTTAAAAAATTAGAGAACGGAGATAAAGAAGCTAAAGATATCTGGCAGATTTGCGTCAATGTCAGTTTGAAAGAATTTAATAAAATCTATGATTTATTGGGGATAAAGATTGATTATGCTTTTGGAGAAAGTTTCTACGAAGGAAAAATGATGTCAATCGTCCAAGAAGCGATTGATAAAAAAATTGCTATTAAAAGCCAAGGAGCTGTTATTATTGATTATCCAGATAAATTACCCACGGTAATTATTTTAAAATCTGATGGAGCCACGAATTACTTCACTCGAGATTTAGCTGCAATTAAGTATCGCCTTAAGAAATGGAAACCGGATTTGATTGTTTATGAAACTGGTGCTGAACAAACCCTCCATTTCAAACAGCTTTTTGAGGCGGTTGAGCTTTTGAAATGGACAAGTAAGGATAAATTGGTCCATATTTCTCATGGTCTCTACCGCTCTAGAACAGGAAAGTTTTCTACCAGAAAAGGACAAACGATTCATTTAGAAGAAATTCTTATTGAAGCAATTAAGAGAGCCAAGCAAATGATTGAAAACTCGGAGGCAATTAAAAATTTATCCAATCAAGAAAAAGAAGAGATAGCAAAAATAGTCGGTATCGGCGCGGTAAAATACAATGACCTTTCACAACACCATAGCCGAGATATTATTTTTGATTGGGATAAAATATTAAATCTCAAGGGTAATTCTGGTCCTTATCTTCAATATACTCATGCCCGTTGTATTAGTATTTTAAGAAAAACAAAAACTAAATTAGATTTAAAGAAGATAAAAAATATTAAGTTAAATTCTGAGGAAGAAGATATTTTGAGGGATATCAGTCGTTTTCCGGAAATAGTTCGAGAAGCGGTTCAAAAGTTTTCACCAAATTTAATTTGCAGTTTTATTTTTGACTTAAGTCAAAGATACAATCTTTTTTATCAGTTTCATCCGGTTATTAAAGCTGAAACAGAAGAATCAAAAATATTAAGACTGGCTATCACTACAGCTGTAGCTCAAATATTAAAAAATTCTCTTGCTCTTTTAGGTATTGATACTCCAAATAAAATGTAAAACCCGCACCATTATGGAGCCGGGTAAAAAAATGAGAGGGGGAGATTATTTACTTTATAATTCCCCCTCTTTGTGGTAGTTTTTGTAGTTCTTCTCGTCGTTCTTTGTTTTTCTCTCTTTGTCTTCTTTTGTCTCGTTTTCCCATATCAACACTTCTTTCATTTATATAGACGAAAATTTATCTAGTCCTATTTTTATCACCAATTTAATTTTTTGTCAACATTATTTATTAATCATTGACGAAATATTAAAATTATGTGAAAGTGAACAACAAACACAGTTCATTAAAGAAAAGAGGTGAGGAAGATAAATACCGATGAAAAAGGGAAGATAGCTGAACAGAAGACTTTTGATGCTTTGGAAAAAATAGAGAAAGACGGTAATATCAAGAGTTTCGGCTGGACGTTTCCATTTAGCGAAGATGATCTGCGAGGGATAGACTTTATAATTTTTCCGAATAAGGGAAGAGAAATCCGCATTCAGGTGAAAAGCAGTTATAATCAAAAAGAAGAAGAGAGATACTCTAGAAGGGGAATCTATTATATGGTAGTACAGCCGTATAAAACCAGAGAAAAAGTCAAACTGGAACTTTTACAAATATTAGAGATAGCAATGGAGCGGTGGAAACAAAGAAAAAATAATTTCCCACTAAAACAATATTTAGCGGGATTTTTTATTTTAAAAAAAGATGGTCAAGATGTTGTCTTGACCAATTCTCGTTGGTAGCGATTATAGGGCTTAGTAATTTGAGGAGGAGTACCTTTTTCATAGATAGGCTTTAAAGAAGCAACGAATCCTTCAATTTTCTGTCTTAGTTCAAGATTCTCAGGATCAAAACGCGCTTTTCCGATTATTCCTCGCCATTTCCTGATAGTCTTTTTGGGAAGGGAAATTCGTCCTTTTCCATCTACTGCGAGTCCGCAAATCATCACTGTTCCGTGCCGGCAATCTTGAATTCGAGTTTTTTTCTGATTGATTTCAAAGCTTTCCTTTCTAATAGTTTTGAATATCTTCTCTTGGGTTTTAGGAGAAATTGGTTTTGGTCCAGAAATCACAAACCCATCCACATAGCAACTGATTTTATATCCACGAGGGCAAGCACTCCAAAGTTTATAAAATAACCCTGTTAGCCGTATCTCTCCACCTGTTGTCGCTGGTATTATTTTCCTTGATGTGAGGACAATGTAGAACAGGAATGGTGAAGTGGGAGCTCCCTGGGGAAGCCCTTCTTGAAAGGTGGTTAATTTTATAATTAACTCAGCTCTGGTATAGGCAATTTTTGTAGCATTTTCTCCTAGGTTGACTTCTACGGGAATTATTTGAGAGAGTAGTTTTCTTAATGTAATAATGTTCGTGGAGGGAAAAGCATTTTTGATATCAAATTGAAAAATCCATCTTGAAGCGCTATGAATTCTTGCGTGTTTTACACATGAACCTCCTGGAGATAATCCATGCACAGGACCATAATGGACTTGCCATATTTCTTGGAGATAGCGTAGGATGTTTTTTTGAACCTTTTTTAGTTCGGGTGAAGGCATATAAATAGTTCGATATCCACCGCTTCTTTTTGGAATTTTTGCTTCCCGGTAATCTTTTCTTAAAGGTAAAGCTTTTTCCAATTTCTCCCAAAAAGACTCTGGCCGAGTTTTTGTCAAAGCAGACACTTTCTGTATTTTAGCAATTAGTTTCTTTTTTTGCTTCGTTTCACTAAACCATTCATCTATTCTAGTTTGTCTCATTCTTAATCCTCTTTTTAAAAGAACATAAGGTGGGACCTCCAAGCTACTAAGTTCTATTGGGCGAGGGGCAGTCCTCACTACTAATTGGCAGATTCTGCCAACCGCCTTATTTGAGGTTGAAGACTACCGGCGACTAGTGAAGTTGTCTAGCCCGGTTGGTCCCGACTTTGTTTTAATCTAATAATTTTATTCTGTCAATATTGGTTGAGAATTCACTCCAAATAGTTCTGGTCTGAAAAGAGAGGGTGAAAATGGTAATTTGAACTTATAAAAGAACTTAAAATAAGAAAAATGGCTGTTCTATGAAAATATCCATTAACGACGGTTGTTAATGGATTAGAGTTGACTTTTTTAAAACAATGAGTAGACTATAATTAGAAATTTAATAGGAGACGAAGTGAAAATATGCCAGAAAGTAAAATTAAATGTCCTGAATGCGAGGAAAGAAAGGAAATATCCGAAACCCTTACCAATCTGCCTGATGGCACCATAGAGATTCTTCTCCTCAAATGCGGTCATAATATCAACCCCTATTTTCCATAGGAGTGAAAAATAAACTAGGCTAAGTAAATAAACTTAGCTTTTTTATTTGAAAAAACAGTATTAAAGTGCTAATTTTAACCTATAGAATATGAAAAAATAATATGAATTTTGTTGAAAACGAACATAAAATATTAAAGTTTTGGAATGACAACAAAATTTTCGATAAATATCAAAAGAAAAATCAAGGTAAAAAACGTTGGTCTTTTTTAGACGGTCCGATTACTGCTAATAATCCGTTGGGTGTGCATCATGCTTGGGGTAGAACCTATAAAGACCTTTTTCGGAGATATAAGAATATGCAAGGATATGAGCAAAGATTCCAAAATGGCTTTGATTGTCAGGGTCTCTGGGTTGAGGTCGAGGTGGAAAAAGAAAAAGGTTTTAAATCTAAAAAAGACATAGAGGCTTTTGGTATAGAAAAATTTATTGAGGCCTGCAAAGAAAGAGTAAAAAAATACTCCCAAATCCAAACAGAACAATTTAAACGTTTGGGAGAATGGTTGGACTGGAGTAATTCCTGTTTTACTATGTCCGATGAGAATAATTATACTATTTGGGGATTTCTCAAAAAATGTCATGAAATGGGATTGTTATATAAAGGTAAAGATGTTGTGCCTTGGTGCCCGAGATGTGGAACATCTATTTCTCAACATGAGATTTTGA
The DNA here is from genome assembly GCA_018813025.1 of Patescibacteria group bacterium. Taxonomy (GTDB): domain Bacteria; phylum Patescibacteriota; class Minisyncoccia; order Minisyncoccales; family DG-74-3; genus JAHJCL01. The sequence goes on along the minus strand of JAHJCL010000018.1, from coordinate 18,176 downwards.
CTGAAGAATATAAACAGATTATTCATAAATCAATTTTTCTAAAGATTCCAATCAGAGAAAGAAAAAACACTTACTTTTTGGTTTGGACTACTACTCCCTGGACCCTTCCCGGGAACGTTGCTTTAGCTGTTAATCCTGAATTAGATTATGTAGAAATTGAAAAAGATGGAGAAATATTTATTTTAATTAAAGAAAAAGTCAATCTAATATCTGAAGGAAAAATAATTAAAACTTTTAAAGGGCAACAGTTAAAAGGGTTGGAATATCAGGGAATTTTTGACGAATTACCGATAGTTTTAAAAAGTTTAGGTGATTATAAGCACCAGGTTATTTTATGGAAAGACATTTCTTTTGAAGAGGGAACCGGTATTGTCCATATTGCTCCCGGCTCCGGTCAAGAAGATTTTCACTTGGGTAAAGAATTAAAATTACCTGTTATTGATCCGGTTGACAATGAAAATAAATACATTGACGGTCTCGGTTTTTTAACCGGTAAATCAGTAGTGAAGTCGGAAACCCGAGATTTAATTTTTGACAGCTTGAAGAATAAAGGATTTATTTTCAAAATTGAAGATTATTCTCATCGGTATCCCACTTGTTGGAGATGCAAATCGGAATTAATTTTCAGATTGGTTGATGAATGGTATATTGCCATGGATCCATTGAGAGAGTCATTAAAGAAAACAACTGAGACAATTCAATGGATTCCTGATTTTGGCAAGGAAAGAGAAATAGATTGGCTGAATAATATGCACGATTGGATGATATCTAAAAAAAGATATTGGGGATTGGCTTTGCCGATTTTTGAATGTTCTTGCGGCAACTTTGAAGTTATCGGATCAAAAGAAGAATTAGCTAAAAGAGCTGTCTCCGGTTGGGATAAGTTTAATGGTCGTTCCCCTCATCGTCCTCAAATAGATGAAGTAAAGATTAAATGCTCTAAATGCGGACAAGAAGTCTCCAGAATTACTGATGTCGGCAGTCCATGGCTTGATGCCGGAATAGTTCCTTTTTCAACATTGAATTATTCTTCAGATAAAAAATACTGGAGCAAGTGGTTTCCGGCTGATTTGATTTGCGAATCATTCCCCGGCCAGTTTAAAAATTGGTTCTATTCTCTATTAGTGATGAGTCAGGTTATGGAAAACAGAGCTCCGGTGAAGACAATTTTCGGTTATGCTACGGTCAAAGATGAAAAAGGCGAAGAGATGCATAAGTCCAAAGGTAATGCCATTTGGTTCGACGATGGAGTTGAAAAAATGGGGGCTGATCCGATGAGATGGTTGTATTCTAAACAGAACATTACCATTGATTTGAAATTCGGTTACAGTGCAGTCGAAGATGTTAGAAGAAAATTATTAACTCTTTGGAACAGTTTAATTTTTCTAAAAACTTACACAACTGAAGAAGAATTTCCCAATAATGATTCGGTTCCTAAGACCCAAAATATTTTAGACCAGTGGATTGTTTCTCGCTTTAATAATTTGATTAAAACCACTACTAAAAATCTAGATGAATTTAAAGTTGATAAAGCCACTATATCTATCGAAGAATTTTTTATTAACGATTTATCTCTATGGTACATTCGAAGATCTCGTTCTCGATTACAAAAACCGGAAAACGACAATGACAGAAAAGAAATCATTAATACTCTTTATTATGTTCTTTTGAATTTAACTAAACTAATGGCTCCGATAGTTCCTTTCTTATCTGAGGAAATTTATCAAAACCTTAAAAGAGGGGATATGCTTGAATCAGTGCATCTATACGATTGGCCGAAATCGGATCAAAAGAAAATTAATCTGGATTTAGAAGAAAAAATGGAAAAAGTTAGAGTTATTGTTTCTTCGGCTTTAGCCGAAAGGAAAGGGTTAAACATAAAAGTAAGACAGCCACTCGCTTCGCTCAAAATTAAAAATCAAAAATCAGAGATTAAAAATGACGAATTATTAGATTTAATTAAGCAAGAAATAAATGTTAAAAAAATTATTTACGATTCTAATATTAAGAAAGAAATAGAGCTTGATACTAACATTACTTCTGATCTTAAAGAAGAGGGAATGTTAAGAGATATAACGCGTCAAGCTCAATCTTTAAGAAAAGGCTTGGGTTTGAAGCCAGTTGACAGAATAGCATTTTTTTATGATGCTTCTGACGCAATTAAAGAAATTATTATCAAAAATACTCAAAATATCTTAACTGAAATAAAAGCTGACTCTGTTGAGTATGGCAAAAAGTCCGATTTTGATGCTGAAAAAACAATAGGAAGCGGTCAAGAACAGATTTGGTTGGCAATTAAGAAGAAGTAAAATGGCTATTCGTTATCGTGCCTTAGGATTTATTTTAAAAAAGCAAGATATCAGGGAAGCCGACCAATTATTTACTGTTTATACGCAGAACACTGGGAAGATAAAAATTTTAGCTAAGGCGATTAGAAAGATAGATGCTAAGCTAAAAGGAAATTTTCAATTATTTAATTTAATTGAATTAGAGTTTATCCAAGGTAAAAATCATAAAACATTGGTTAACGCTTTAAATGTTGGAGAATTTGTCCGAATAAAAAAAGACCTTAAAAGAATGAAAGCCGGTTATCAGATTGCTGAAATTTTAGATGGTTTGGTTAGAAAAGAACAAGAAGAGAAAAAGATATGGGAATTATTGGAAGAAACATTGACAAGACTTAACAATTTGAATCTTTCTTTAAACAGATTACGCTTGCTTTATTATTATTTTTTTTGGAATTTGGTTTCTATTTTAGGCTATGAACCTCAAGTTTATAAATGTGTTTTTTGTCATAAAAAATTAATCCCGACAGGGTTGATGTTTGTACCCGAAGTTGGGGGAATAATTTGTTCAGGTTGTTTTGAGAAAAGTCAAAAAGATGAGTCAATTTCAATTGAAGCTGAATCAATTAAGATCATTAGGTTGATTTTGAAAAAAAATTGGATAATTCTCTCTAAATTAAAGATAACCAAAGATAATTTAATAAATATGCAAGAAGTATCTTCTATGTTTTTTAATTTTCTTTCCAATTAATAAATTCATAATTTTTATGCTACAATGAAAAAGATGAAAAGAAATTTAATTGTTTTTTTAGTAATAGCTTTAGCATTAACCTCTTTGTATTATTGGAGGTCTAATTCTTATTCAAGAGAAACACTTAAGTTAGAAATTATTGGTCCGGATAAAGTAAATATTGCCGAGAATTTCGAGTACTTAGTAAAGTATAAAAATAACGGCCAAAGCAGATTAGAAGAACCTAAATTGATTTTTGAATATCCGGCTTACTCAATTGTTGATGAAAATCTTCTAAGAAAAGAAATTAGTTTAGAAGATATCTATCCTGGCGAGGAAAAAACTTATAGTTTCAAGGTCCGTCTCTTAGGCAAAGAAGGAGAAGCCAGAACTGCTAAAGTATCATTAAGTTATAAGCCAAAAAATCTTAATGCTCGTTTTGAGTCAAAAACTACACTAACTACCGTTATCCAATCTGTTCCTTTAACTTTCCGATTTGATTTACCGTCAGAGATTGAGTCAGGCAAAGATTTAACTTTCAATTTAAATTATTTTTCTAATATTGATTATCCTTTATCTAATTTGAGGATAAAAGTAGATTATCCCTCCGGATTTGAATTTGTAAAATCCAACCCAAAATCTTTGGAAAGCGTTGAATGGGATATTCCCCCTTTAAATAAAGCTGAAGGCGGAAGAATTGAAATTACCGGTAGAGCTAAGGTTAATGTCGGAGAAGAGAGTATTTTTAAAGCCGAAATTGGCAGTTGGCAGAATGGCGAATTTGTTTTATTAAAAGAGGTTTTTAAAGGAGTTAGGGTTGTTAAACCAGCTTTAGATATCAGTCAGAAAATTAATGGCAGTTTGGAATATATCGCTAATCCGGGTGATTTGCTTCATTACGAAATTTCTTTTAAAAATATTGGAGATAGTCCTTTGACTGATTTGTCTCTTTTAATCACTTTGATTGGCGATAATTTTGATTTGACCACAATTAAGGCGCTTCAAGCAGATTATAATAGTGGTGATAATTCTTTGGTTTGGGATTGGAAAAAAATAGGAGAACTTCAGTTTTTAGACATCAAAGAAACCGGCAATGTTGAATTCTGGGTTAAATTAAAAGATAATTGGGCTATATCTTCTTCAACCGGACAAGAGGTTATTAAAACTAATATTTATATCAGTCAAGCTCAAGAAGAATTTGAGACAAAAGTTAATTCCAAGATGGAAATAGTCCAAAAAGGGTATTTTAGCGATGAGATATTTGGTAATTCCGGTCCTATTCCGCCTAGATCATCAGAAACAACAACTTATACAATTATGTGGCAAGCTAAAAATTTCTATAATGATGTTGATAATGTTAAGGTCAAAGCTAAATTATCTGACAACGTCAAATTAACCGGTTTAATTTTTCCCGAAGAAGAAACTCTTAAATTCACCTTTGATTCCAGTTCCAGAGAAGTGATTTGGGACGTCGGCGAATTAAAAGTTGGTCGAGGGACACTAAATCCGGCTCCTAATGTCGCTTTTCAAGTTTCTTTTACTCCTAACAACTCCCAAATAGGACAAATGCCGGAAATAATCAGTTCAGCTGAAATTATTGGAGAAGACGGTTGGACAAAGGAAACAATCAGATTCTCAGTTAATGGATTAAATACCGGATCGCTTGACGATATTGATACAGCCGGCGGCATTGTTCAGTAATTATTGATATTTTTATGGATGATACAATTTCAAAAATTATATCTTTAACTAAAAGAAGAGGATTCATTTTTCCGTCATCGGAAATTTATGGCGGTTTTGGGTCAAGTTACGATTTCGGACCACTCGGAGTTGAAATGAAAAGAAATTTAAAGCAGGTATGGTGGTCGGAAATGATTAATAATCACGAAGACATTGTCGGTTTGGATGCTGCTATCTTAATGAACCCGAAAGTTTGGCAGGCGTCAGGTCATTTAGCCGCCGGTTTTGCGGACGAGTTAACCGAGTGCCAAAAATGTAAAAAAAGATTTAAAAAAGAAGACAAAGAGAAAGATGTTTGTCCTGAATGCGGAGGCAAGCTTGGTCAACCCAGGAAGTTTAATCTGATGATGAAAACATTTGTCGGTCCGGTAGAGGATGAAGCGTCAATCGCTTATTTAAGAGCTGAAACTTGTCAGGGTATTTATGTTAACTTTGAAAATATTAGATCGTCTATGAGAAAGAAATTACCATTTGGAATTGCTCAAATCGGTAAGTCTTTTAGAAACGAAATTAATCCTAAAAATTTTATCTTTAGAACCAGGGAGTTTGAGCAAATGGAAATGCAGTGGTTTTGTAATCCCAAAGAAGCCGACAAATGGTTTGATTATTGGAAAGAGGAGAGAGTAAATTGGTATCTTAGATTAGGAATTGATAAAAAAGATCTGAGAGTTATAGAGATTGATAAAAAAGACCGAGCTCATTACGCTCAAAGACAAGCTGATATTGAATACCGTTTTCCGTTTGGCTGGGGGGAAATCGAAGGGATTCATAACCGCGGGGATTGGGATTTATCTAACCATTCCAAGAACTCCGGACAGGATTTAAGATATTTTAACGAAGAAGTTAATGAAAAATATTTTCCCCATATCATTGAAACATCAGTTGGAGTGGAAAGATCGTTGTTCGTATTTTTAGTTAATGCCTATAAAGAAATAAAAGGTGGTAGAACCACAACTACTGAAGCAGTTAAAGAACAAGAAGTAGTTATGAAATTTGATAAAAATATTACTCCAATTAAAGCTATTATTTTGCCATTAGTTAAAAATAATCCTAAAATTGTAGCCAAAGCCAAAGAGGTTTATAAAATTATAAAGCCAAAATTTTCCTGTCAATATGATCAGATTGGATCAATCGGAAGAAGATACAGGAGAGCTGATGAAATCGGCGTCATTTTTGCATTAACAATTGATTTTCAAACATTAGAGGATAATACTATTACCGTGCGCGATAGAGACACAATGAAGCAGGAAAGAATTAAAATAGATAATTTAATGGATTTTATTAGTGAAAAATTAAATAACTGAAAATGCACAATAAGAGGACTTTAAAAAATGGACTTAGGATCATTACTGTTCCAATGAAAGGAACCCAAGCAGTAACTGTTTTAGTTTTAGTCGGAGTCGGTTCAAAGAATGAGACTAAAGAAATCAACGGGATTTCTCATTTTTTGGAGCATATGTTTTTTAAAGGGACCAAAAAAAGACCAAACACTACCGCTATAATTGAACCATTAGATAGAGTTGGCGGAATGTATAATGCTTTTACCGGCAAAGAACAAACCGGCTTTTGGGCTAAAGCTAATTCTGAGAATTTAGATATTGTTTTAGATTGGGTTTCTGATATTTTTTTAAATTCCCAATTTGACGAAAAAAAAATAAATAAAGAAAAAGGAGTGATTATTCAAGAAATGAAAATGTATTTAGATACTCCTATGATCAATATTCAAAATGTTTGGGAAAAACTGCTTTATGGCAATCAGCCATCCGGCTGGCCGGTTATCGGTGAAAAAGATAATATAATGCGGTTCCAGAGAAAAGATTTTGTAGATTATAAAAAGAAACATTATCTAGCTTCTAATACCGTGGTTTGTATTGCCGGAAACATAGAACCGGAAATTACTGAACGAAAAGTAAGAAAATATTTTAAAAGAATTAAAATTAAAGAACCAACACCGTCTTTAAAAGTGATTGAAAAACAAATAAATCCGGAAGTTCTAATTCATTATAAAAAGACGGATCAAACTCATCTTCATTTAGGCGTTCGGGGTTATAGTATGTTTAACCCTTCAAAGTATGCCCAATTGGTATTAGCTACGATTCTAGGCGGTTATATGAGCTCTAGGGTTTGGATATCGGTCAGAGAGAAAAAGGGTTTAGCTTATTATGTTAAAACTAATGCCGAAGAAATGACTGATACTGGTTTTTTAGTAACCCGTGCTGGAATTGACCACCAGAAAGTCAAATTAGCTATCAGTCTTATTCTAAAAGAATATTGTAAGATTAAAAATCGAAAGGTATCTAAATCAGAATTGCAGAAAGCTAAAGATAATATTAAAGGGTCTTTCTATTTATCTTTAGAATCATCTGATGCTCAAGCTGCTTTTTATGCCGACCAGGAGCTATCAAAGAATAAAATACTTTCTCCGAGCGAAGAAATATCCAGAATTGAAAAAGTTACAGCAGATGATATCTTAAAAGTAGCTAATGATATTTTTCAGTCAAGTAAACTTAATTTAGCTTTAATCGGTCCATTTGAAGACAAAAAACAATTTGAAAAGCTACTGAAGATTTAAAATCATGAATCAGAAAATTCAACTTTTAGATATCTCCTGGGAAACTATTTTTAAAATTGCCTTTGCTGCTTTTTGTTTTTATATTATTTATTTAATAAAAGATATTCTAGTTGGGTTTGGCTTTGCCCTAATTATTTCTATCCTTTTTGAACCAGCAATTAATTTTTTAAATCGTAAGGGATTACCAAGGTCGTTATCGGTAGTTTCCGTTTATATTTTCATTTTTGGAATTTTGGCTTTGACGATTTATTGTCTTTTTCCAATACTTTTCACTGAGATTAAGCAATTCTCTCAGCTTTTTCCGCAATATTTTGAAAGAATTGCCCCTCCTTTAAAAGGATTAGGCATAGAAGCGTTTGAAAGTATGGAAAGTTTTATCGACGCCTTGGGTGATTTTTTACAAAATGCTTCGACTGATATTCTAAGCGCTCTTTCAGCTATTTTTGGTGGCATTGGCTCAACGATGTTTATTGGTTTTATTGCTTTATTTCTTTCTTTAGAAGAAAGAGGGACGGAAAAAATGTTAATGGTTTTTATTCCAAAGCAACATGAACAATATGCGTTAAATCTTTGGAACAGATGCCAAGCAAAAACAGCCGGTTGGTTTGGCTCTAGAGTATTAACAGGAATTTTTATTGGGATACTGACTTTTATTGCTTTGAAGGTATTTAATATTAAGTATGCTTTTACTCTGGCTTTTATTGCCGGTATTTTAGAAATTATTCCGATAGTCGGTCCGCTTTTGACCGGGTTCGTCGCTTTCATGTTGGTTGGTCTTGATTCTTGGCTGAAAGCGTTATTTGTTCTTGGGGCATTTTCTTTAATCCAGCAAATAGAGGGAAACCTTATAACCCCCATCCTAACTAAAAAGTTTGTCGGTTTACCGCCGGCTTTAGTTTTGATATCTTTGGCAGCCGGAGCGAAATTATTAGGTATTCTGGGCGCTATTTTAGCTATTCCAATAACTGGTATTTTATTTGAATTCTGTACTGATTTTCTTAAAGCTAAAAAAGAACAAGAATTCCGTTAAGTATGAAATTTTATATTACAACTAGTATCGCCTATACCAATGCAGGGCCCCACATAGGATTTGCTTTAGAGTCAATCCAAGCAGATGTTTTAGCTAGATATCATCGAATTTTAGGCGATGATGTTTTCTTTTTAACCGGAACCGACGAACATGGAATAAAAGTCGTGAAAGCCGCTGAAAAAGAAGGAAAAACACCGACTGAATTCATTGATGAGATTTCAGCTAAATTCAGAGATTTAAAAAGAATATTAAATTTATCCAATGATTATTTTCTCAGAACTACCGATAAAAACCGTCACTGGCCGATTGTTCGGGAGGCCTGGTCTAAAATTAAAGAAAAGGGCGATATTTACAAAAAGAAGTATAAGGGCCTTTATTGTGTCGGATGCGAAGCTTTTATAATGAAGAAAGATTTAGTTGACGGGAAGTGTGTTGTCCATCAAAAAGAGCCGGAAATTATTGAGGAAGAAAATTATTTTTTTAGACTTTCAAAATATCAAAAAGAAATCAGCGAAGCAATTAAAAAAGATGAAATTATAATTATTCCAAAAGCGACGAAGAATGAAATGATGACTTTTGTGGAGCAAGGACTGGAAGATGTGAGTTTTTCCCGTTCAAGTAAAAATCTGACCTGGGGGATTCCGGTGCCCGAAGATGAAAGTCAAACGATTTATGTTTGGGCTGATGCTTTGATAAATTATATTTCCGGTTTGGAAAAAACTAATTTCGAAAAATATTGGCCTATTGACGTGCATTGTGTCGGAAAGGATATAACCAAATTCCATTGTTTAATTTGGCCGGGGATGTTGTTTTCTTTAGGATTGTCTTTGCCCAAGAAAATTTTAGTCCATGGTTTTATTAATGTTGCCGGTCAAAAAATGTCAAAATCCCTTAGAAATATCGTCGACCCTTTTGAATTAGTTGAAAAATACGGAACAGACGCTGTAAGATATTTTCTTTTAAGGGAAATGCCTCCAACTCAGGATGGAGATTTCACTTATGAGAAGTTTGAAGATAGATATACAGCTGATTTATCTAAGGGACTGGGGAATTTAACGGCCAGAATTATAACCTTAGCTAATAAATTGGATGTTAAGAAGAATGATAAAATTGAAAATATTTTAATAAAACTAGCAATAGAAGAAGCTCAACAAGAATGCGACAATTCTCTTCAACAATTAAAATTTAATGATTCTTTAGTTGCTATCTGGAAATTGATTGGGGTTTGCGATAAATATATTGACCAAACTAAGCCATGGGAGCAATCAACTAATCAAAAACAAGTACTTCAAGATTTGTTATCGGCCTTGGATTATATTTCTAAATTATTAAAGCCGTTTTTACCAGAGACATCAGAGAAGATATTCAAGCAAGTAAAAGAAAGAAAAGGGGATATTCTTTTCCCTCAACTTTAATTTATATATTGTAATCTATGTTAATTGATACCCATTCTCATATTAATTTTTTTTCTTTTAATGAAGACAGGGGAGAGGTTATAAAAAGAAGTTTGGACAATAATGTTTGGATGATTAATGTTGGTATTAATTTAAAAACATCTCAAGAAGTTGTTGCCATTTCTCAGGAATATCCAGTTGGAGTTTATGCTGCTATTGGTTTACATCCGATAGATTTGGACACTGGGCTGGTAAAGGCTAAATTTAGTGAAGAAGAAGGCAATCATCTGGAAAAAGATTTTGATTATCAGAAATACAAACAATTGGCTGAAAACCATAAAGTGGTGGCTATCGGGGAAGTGGGCTTGGATTATTATTGGAAACCAAAAACAACCGGGAAAATGGAGCAATTTAAACAGAAACAAAAAGATTTACTGTCAAAAGAATTGAAATTAGCTCAAGAATTGAATTTACCAATAATTTTTCATTGTCGAATGGCTCATGAGGATTTAATCGAAATCCTTAATACTAAACACTTAATTCCTAATACTAATTTAAGAGGAGTAATTCATTGCTTTACCGGAACTTGGGAGCAGGCTCAAAAATATATGGAATTAGGTTTTTATTTGGGTTTTAATGGAATTATTTTTAAATTAAATCTTGACGAAATAATCAAAAAAACTCCTTTAGAAAGAATTTTAATTGAAACCGATTGCCCTTATTTGCCTCCAATCGAGTTCAAGGGGCAAAGAAACGAACCAATGTATGTAAAATATATTGCTAAAAGAATAGCTGAATTAAAGGGAGTTGATATAGAAACAATAGCTAAAATCACTACTAAAAACGCTAAATTATTATTTAGCTTAAACAACCTTGGATAAGCTAAGCTTATCCAATTGTAATACCAATCAAATTCTATTTTTTATAAAAAAAGGAGAGAGAAATTATTCTCTCTTTAGTTGGATTAGATCCATTATTCAAATGGATCCTTGTTGGGCACGTAGGTTTTGAGACTTCGCAAGGCACTTTCCCTTTGTTCTTTAGAAGAGGTTTTTAATTTCGCTTCTTTAGCAAAAACCATCAATTGTAATGCGTCAGTAACCGTGCCTTGTTTCTTCAATTTTTCAATTAAAATTTGACCTACTTTTTCATTTTGACTCACTTGAATCACTCCAATTCTGCACTATTTATAACAATATTAGACATTTCTGTCAAATAAAAAAGGTAAAAGTAAATTACCATTTAATTATAGTTCCAATAGTTTTTCCTGAAAGTGCATTTTTAATAGAATTTTTTTTTGTTCCATTTATGATTTGAGCCGAAATTCCTTCGCGCGCTCCATTAATTAGCTCTACAACTTTTCCAGCCATTCCACCAGTAACATCAATAAAAGAAGATCCTTCTATCATTTTTTTAACCTCTTTAAAATTTTTTCTGCTGATTATTTTTATTTGTTTAGCGTTTTTATCTTTTTTAGGATTGGCAGTAAAAACTCCGTCTGTGTCTCCAGCCATAATAATTCTTTTTATTTTTAGATTTTTTGCTAAATACGGAGCAATTTGATCGCCAGAAAGAATAGAGCATCCTTTTTCTTTATCATATGCCGGAACGCCGTATAAAACAGGAATGACACCAAGTTTTATTAATCCTTTTATTACATCCAAATCCATTTTAATTAATCTTCCATTTTTCATTATCGCAGATGATGATGCCTGAAAAGGAAAAGCAGGTAGCCCTTTTTTAATTAATTCTTCTGTAACAATACAGTTAAGTTTGTTTTGTAATCTTTGCGTTTCAGCAAAATTAACTGAATCATTTTTTGTTTTAATCCCTTTATCTATTCCGGTTTTTTTGACAATTTGATGACCAAAAGAACCAACGCCATGAATCAAGATTAATTTTTTCTTTATTCCAATAAGCTCATTAATAATTTTTCTTAGATTTTTAAAATTCACCTCTGGTTTAGACCTGTCTTTATAAGTTATTATTGACCCGCCAATTTTTAAGATAATTAATTCCATATTTTTTATTTAAAATAAATGATTATCAGTTAATATTGCTTCTTTCCCAACCTTACAAATAATTGTCTTTTTTACGCTTGGAATCGAACATAATTTATTATTAATCTCTTCAACATCTTTTTCCAGGCAAATAATTTTTACTTGCGGTCCGGCATCAATTGTGAAATAACCCTCTAGACCTTGCTTTCTCCAATCTAAAACAGAATGAATAATTTCTAATGTTTCCGGCATCCAATAAATAAGTGACGGTTGAGTTGTTATCATAGTAGCGTGCATTTTTAAACAATTAAATTCAGCCGTACTACCGATCAAAGTAAAGTTTTTTTCAGCAATTCCTTTTCTTACATTTTCTAAATCCTGTTCTATTGTGTTAAGCCAACCTTGATATAAAGGACAGGTTTTGACTGTTAAATTCATACCGTCAGTACTTGATGTTTTTTTTCGTGCTTCTGAAATAATAGCCACGATAATTCTAAATTCCGGCCAATAATCAGGTTTGGCTATTTGGATAGCATAACTGTCCGAGCCGTCCGCTTTTTCTCCTTTCATCCATTCGGCGAATCCTCCAATCAAACTTCTAGAAGCAGACCCGGATCCGGACAGTCTTGCTAAAATTGATAATTCTCTTTGGTCTAAATTTAATCCGGCGGCTTTACTGCCGGCAAAAGCTAAAGCTGAAAAACCGGAAGCAGAGCTTGCTAATCCTGCTGCAGTAGGGAAATTATTCTTACTAACTACTTTAGCTCTTGTTTCTATACCAGCTTTTTGTCTTATTATATTTAAATGTTCAGTTGTTTTTTTGAAGACAGGTCCATCTGTTATTTCGTTACTGTCTAAAATAAAAATATCTTTGCTATAATCTAGATTAAACTCAACTGTTGTAATGGTATTTAATTTATCATAAGCAACGGAAATATTACTATTGTTCGGTAGTATTAATTTTTCGTCTCTTTTACCCCAATATTTCACTAAAGCGATATTAGAATTGACTATTGCGGTGGTTTTCATAGTTTTATTAATTTATTTTACTCCTTCTACTCCGATTTTTGCCTGGAAAGAATTAAACCCAGCTTTTTTGAATTTCTTTTTTAGAAGAGTTATATCTCTTTGATTTCTTGCCAAAACCAGACAACAGCCTCCGCCCCAACCTCCGGTTGGCTTGGCTCCTAAAGCTTTGTTTGCTATGGCTATTTTTACTATTCGGTCTAGTTTGGGAGTAGATACGTTTAATTTTTTAAGTGTTTTATAATATTCAACCATTAGTTTTCCCATTTCATCAAGATCGCGGTTGTGTAAAGATTTTAAAGCTCTTTTTGATATATCATTTAATGAATTTAAAATAGCATTTACGCGTTTTGGTTTTTCCTTTCTTTGTTTTCTAATATATGAAACAGTTTTTGCCGTTTCCGCTTTTTGGCCGCTGTCAACAATCAGTAAAGGAATTTTAAAATCAATCTTTAATGGCTTAATCCCTTCAGATTTTTTGTATTTTATATACCCGCCATAAGTAACTACAGTATTGTCTATTCCTGAAGGAGTTCCGCTATGAGCCAAGACATCTCCTTGATAGGCAATATCAGACACGATTTTTTTAGAATGTTTTTTTCCTAAATATTTTAATACACCTAAGCTTATCGCAGCAAACGCGGCTGAACTTGAACCAAGATTTTTTGGTATTTTTGATTCACTCTCAATTTTCATTCCGATAAATCCATATTTTTTTAAAATATTCGCAACAATAAAAAGACTTGGCGGAAACTTGTTTTTCCGCCGAATTTCTTTTATTTCTTCAAATTTCTTATTTTTTTCCAAATCATTAATTTTCTCCAAAAAAGAAAATAAACATTCTTTTGTTAGAGAATGTTTGACTTTTAAATCTTTTGCGTTAAAAACAATAAAATCTTCTTTTATAGGAGATATTTTTACCGAGAATTTTTTATTTATCGTACAAGCAATGCCTATTTTATTATAGACAACAGCGTGTTCTCCGAATAAAATAATTTTGCCTGGCGCTGATGCTGTAATCATTTTTAATTCTGATAAATAATTATATCATAATTTCTTGGTTTTTTATTGGTTTCTTTATATTTTACAAATTGAAGTCGAAAAGATAAGATAAGAGATATGAAATACAGTCCGCAAGAGATTGAGTCCAAGTGGCAAAAATATTGGGAAGAGAATAATTTCTATCAAGCCCAAGATTTTTCTAAAAAGAAAAAACTCTATATTTTAATTGAGTTTCCTTATCCTTCAGGAGCTGGTCTTCATGTTGGTCATTGTCGTCCTTATTCAGCTCTTGACGCTGTTGCCCGCAAGAAAAGGATGGAAGGTTTTAATGTTTTATTCCCGATTGGCTGGGACGCTTTTGGTTTACCAACAGAGAATTATGCTATTAAAACCGGGATTCACCCCAGCATAGCCACTAAAAAAAATATTTCTAATTTTAAAAAACAACTAAAAAGCTTGGGTGTTTCTTTTGATTGGAACAGGGAGATTAACACTACTGACCCTGATTATTATAAATGGACTCAGTGGATTTTCTTAAAATTTTTTGAAAATGGATTGGCTTATCAATCAGAAATACCGGTTAATTGGTGTCCGTCTTGTAAAATCGGTTTAGCTAATGAAGAAGTGATTGATAATAAATGTGAAAGGTGCGGAACAATGTCTGAACAGAAAAAGATAAAACAGTGGATGTTGGGAATCACTAAATACGCTGATAGATTAATAGACGACCTAAAGGAAGTTGATTTTTGTGAAAAAATTAAAACTCAGCAAATTAATTGGATAGGCCGGAGTTACGGAACTGAAATTGATTTCAAAACAGATGATGAATTAATTAAAGTTTTTACTACCAGGGCTGATACTATTTTCGGCGTCACTGCTATAGTTTTGGCGCCAGAACACAGATTAATTGAAAATTGGAAATTAAAAATCAAAAATTGGGAAAAAGTCCAAAATTATATTAAAAAATCCAGAGAAAAAACTGAATTTGAGAGAATTGAGATAGAAAAGAAAAAAACAGGGGTTCAATTGAAGGGAATTTTCGTCAATAATCCGATTAATAATGAAAAGGTTAGTGTTTGGGTGGGTGATTATGTTATTGGAACTTATGGAGGTGGCGCGGTTATGGTTGTGCCGGCCCACGATAAAAGAGATTATGATTTCGCCAAAGAATATGGTATTGAAATCAAGGAAGTTGTATCCGGAGGAAATATATCCGAAGAAGCTTTTGTTGATTACGGGACATTAATCAACTCCGGAGATTTTGATGGATTATCTTCAAAAGAGGCGATAGAAAAGATTACAGATTATTTAAAGAAAAAGAAGTTAGGAAGAAAGACAGTTAAATATAAATTAAGAGATTGGATTTTCTCTCGTCAGCATTATTGGGGAGAGCCGATTCCTGTTATTCATTGTCCTAAATGCGGAGCAGTGGCCGTTCCGGAAAAAGATTTGCCGGTCCAACTGCCTTATATTGAAAAATATCAACCAACCACCACTGGAGAATCTCCTTTGGCAACAATTTCAGAATGGATTAATGTTCAGTGCCCTAAATGTAATGAACCGGCTAAAAGAGAAACCGACACCATGCCTAATTGGGCCGGTTCCAGTTGGTATTATCTTGCCTATTTAATGCAAGGAGTTTCTGATTTCCAATTTCCAATTTCCAAATACAAAAAAGTATTTGATTATTGGCTACCGGTTGATTGGTATAACGGCGGAATGGAACATACTACTTTACATCTATTATATTCTCGTTTTTGGCATAAGTTCCTTTTTGATATTGGTATGGTTCCCAATTTAGAGCCCTATCAAAAAAGAACTTCTCACGGGATGATTTTAGCTGAAGATGGTCGCAAGATGTCTAAATCTTTCAATAATGTTATTAATCCCGAAGAAGTTGTTAGTCAATATGGAGCAGACGCTTTGAGAGTTTATGAGATGTTTATGGGACCGTTTGATCAAACCATTATCTGGAATACTCAGGGAGTAAGCGGTGTATATAGATTTTTAGACAGAATCTGGAATTTAGTTGAAGAATGTAAGAACAATACTAAAAGCGATGATGAAGCAATTAAGCTAATTCATAAATTAAATAAAAAAATAGATGAGGATTTGGAGAATATCAAATTTAATACCGCGATTGCCGCGTTTATGGAATTTCTTAATTTTGCCACTGCCAATAAAGAAAAAATCGGTCAAGATATAGTTGAAAGAATTGTTTTATTATTAGCTCCTTTTGCGCCTCATATCAGTGAAGAGTTGTGGCACAGTTCAGCTCATAGTGATTCTGTCCATCAACAAAAATGGCCTCAATACGATTCTAAGATGATTAGAGAAGAAAGGATTAATTTGATAATCCAAATTAATGGAAAAGTAAGGGATAAGATAGAAATTGAAACTGGTCTTTCAGAAAAAGAAGCAACAAAAATGGCTTTAAGTCAAGAAAAAGTTAAAACCTGGATTAAGAATCAAGAGATTAAAAAAGTTATTTTTATTCCCGATCAAATAATTAATTTTGTTATTTAAGCATATGTGCGGAATATTCGGCTATATCGGCCAAAACACCAATATTGAATTAGGGCTGAACGCTCTCAAAAGATTAGAATACCGCGGTTATGATTCAGCCGGAGCTGCTTGGTTTAATGATGAGAAAAAAGAAATATTTTACATTAAAAAAACAGGTAGAATTAAATCCTTAGAAGAAGAAATAAACAAAAGCGTTTTTCCTAAAATCGGCAATCCTTTTATTTTTCACACCCGATGGGCATCTCACGGAGGAATTACCGATGCCAATGCTCATCCTCACTATGATTGTCATAAAAACATATTTCTTGTCCACAATGGGATTGTCGAAAATTACAGAGTTTTAAAACAAAGATTATCAGAAGAAGGCCATAAATTTTATTCTGATACTGATACTGAAATAATCGCCCATTTAATCGAGAAGTTTTTTAAAGGAAATTTGGAAGAAGCGGTAATGAGCGCGCTTAAATTGATTGAGGGTACTTATGCTTTAGTGGTGATTTCTCAAAAAGACCCCAATAAAATTGTTGCTGCCAGAAAATCATCCCCGCTTTTAATCGGCGTTGGCGAGAAAGAAAATATACTGGCTTCTGACGCTTCGGCTGTGATCGGTAGAACCAAAAAAGTAGTTTATCTGAATGATGACGAGGTGGCAGTTTTAACTCCAAACGATTTTAATATTTTTAATTTAGACAATATTAAAAAAGAAAAAGTTATTGATGAGATTGATTGGGATTTAGAAGAAGCTCAAAAAGGAGGATACAAACATTTTATGTTAAAAGAAATAATGGAAGAGCCGGAAGCGATTCAAAACGCAATTTTAGGAAGATTGATTGAAGACGATGGTAATGTTAAACTTGGTGGATTAGACAGTGTTGAAAGCCGATTGAGGAATATTGAAAAATTATTTTTGATTGGTTGCGGTACTGCTAGTTTTGCCAGTCAAGTCGGAGAGTATATGATAGAAGAATATGCCGGTATTCCCTGCGAGTTTGATATTGGTTCCGAGCTTCGCTATCGCAAGCCAATTTTGGATAAAAAAACAGCAGCCATTTTTGTATCTCAATCAGGTGAAACAGCTGACACTTTAGCTACTTTGAAAGAGTTTAAAAATAAGGGTTTGCTAACCCTTGGAATTACTAATGTTGTCGGATCGTCTCAAGCCAGAGAAACCGACGCAGGAGTCTATACCCGGTCCGGTCCTGAAATAGCTGTCGCTTCAACTAAGGCGTTTATTGGTCAATTAACAACCTTAATTTTATTCACTGTTTATTTAGGCCGTCAGAGAGAAATGAGTTTAGTGATGGGAAAAAGAATTGTTTCTGAATTGGTTAAACTACCAGATTTAGCTAATCAAATTCTCAAAACAGATTCAGAAATTAGAAGATTGGCGGAAAAATACAAAAAATACCATAATTTTTTCTTTATTGGCAGAAAATATAATTATCCGATTGCTTTGGAGGGAGCGTTAAAACTTAAAGAAATTTCCTATCTTCATGCTGAAGGAACGGCTGGCGGAGAATTAAAACACGGTCCTTTGGCTTTGATTGATGAAAATGTTCCAACTATTGCAATCTGTCCATCAGATTCAGTTTACGAAAAAATGATATCCAATATTCAGGAGATCAAAGCTCGTAAGGGATTGGTTCTAGCAATAGCCACTGAAGGCAATGAAGAAATTAAAAAAATAGTCGATGATGTTATTTATATACCTAAGACATTGGAAATGTTAACGCCAATATTAACTACAATTCCTTTACATCTTTTTGCTTATCATATTGCCGATTTATTAGGTCGCGATATCGATAAGCCAAAAAATTTGGCAAAATCAGTTACAATAGAATAATATAGAATAATATAGAATAATATAGAAT
>JAHJCL010000017.1 GCA_018813025.1 Patescibacteria group bacterium | reverse complement strand
TGTCAAAATCCCAAATACCTACTGCTTCAGAACCAAGAGAATTATGTATGGTTTGACTAAATTCCAATGCTTTAGCTATTCTGGCTTTTTCTCTGGAACCTCTGGTGTTTACAAGAACAATAGAGGAAAGCATCCCAATTATTGCGATTACAACTAATAATTCAATAAGAGTAAAACCTTTAGATTTTTTATTAGTAATGACTAATCGTTTCATATTTAAAAACTATTACATGGCCTACTAGTACAATTAATACATCTTCGTCTTTCTATCGTCCATCCCGGATTAGGATAATCTTGATAAATATCAATTACAATACACTTTTCAGAATCCCAATTTTGCCAGTCATAAGTACAAGTAGAACAATAATATTCAGCATTATAAGCAACTTGGGAATAAAATCCTTCGGAAACAAAACGTGGAATTCCTCCAGGCCCTACATCAGATGACCAATTTTTATATTTCTCATAATCTAATCTTGCTGCCAGCTCAATTTGATAAAGACTTTCGGAAGCTTTTGTATCTCTTGCTTTTTTTCGAGCTGAACCCAAAGATACCAAAACAATAGAAGAAAGCATCCCAATTATTGCGATTACAACTAATAATTCAATAAGAGTAAAACCTTTAGATTTTTTATTATTCATTTTTGTTTCCTCAAAATTTCAGCGGCTTTTTCCGGTTCAATTGCCGAAACTTCCATTCGAGTACCTGTTTCAAAACCTCCTAAAATAGAAGTTTTAGGTATTATGGTCCAGTGCCAATGATAATAATTGTGGTTTTTATTATCACAGGGTGCGGTATGCAAATAAAAATTATATGATGGATCTCCAAGAGTTTTATAAAGCTTAGTGAGAGCTTGTTGAAAAGCCTCGGCTAAGGACCATTTTTCTTCTTCATTTATTTTTTCGAAAGAAGACGAATGTTTTTTAGGAGAAATAATTATTTGAAATTTAAATTTAGAAGCGAAAGGACAAATAACCAAAAAATCTTTATTTTCAAAAACAATTCTCTTTTTTGTTTTTTTCTCCCATTTACTCATCTCGCAATAAAGACATTTTTTGTGTTTTTTATAATATTTCCAGGAATTGGAAAGCGCATTTCTTAAATCAGCATCAATTAATGGCGTAGTCATAATTTGTGAATGAGGATGGGGTTGGGAAGCACCGGCTTCAAATCCATGGTTGTGAAAAATAGAAATATAATTTACAAATTTTTGTTTAGCTAAAAACAAATATCTGTCTTGATAAGTATCAAAAACCTCTTTGATACTTTTCAAAGAAAGTTGAGCTAAAGACTTATTATGATTTCTAGTAATAACTAATTCGTGAAAACCAATTGCATTTATTCTTTTATATAAACCACCTTCAATCCTTTCGTTTAAACTGTTTCCTGAAAAAATAGTCGGATATAAATTAGGGATAACAATAGTAGTCCAATTATCAGGAATATCTCCTTCAAGAGAAATTTTTTTTCCGTGAGAAAAAATTAAAGTTGGTTTTTTTTGAGTTTTAATATTACAAAAAGGACAATCCTTTAAAGAAACAATTATTTTTTTTCTGCTTGATTTTTTTAAATTTTTACGCACTTTACTTCTTCCAGGAGCTACAATAATCCAATCGCCGCTGGCCAAATCCATTCTTAATTCTGCCGGAAATTTTTTATTTTTTATCTTAGAATTTGACATTATAATCTCCTTTAATCAAATTTAAACGGATAATTAACAAATCAATTCCCATTTTAACCATTGAACTAAATTTAACCTTACTGTCTAAATCATTTTTCCAGTAAACGGGTATTTCTTTAATCTTATAACCAGCTCTTTCAGTCAAAACTAGCATCTCCGGATCAAAAGCAAACCTGTTTATTTTACAGAGTGGAAGAATTTTTTCGACGACAGTTTTTTTAATACATTTAAACCCGCACTGGCTGTCTTCAATATTCCAAAGACCGACTGTTATTTTTCTTAATAATTTAAAGGTTCCGGCAGTAATTACATCTCTTATCCAAGGCTGTGGCGGATCCGAAATTGCACCTTCGACGTCCCTTGACCCTATGACTACATCGAATCCTGCTTCAAATTGGGGCCACATTTTTTCCACCTGGTCAATTGAAGTTGAATTATCAGCATCAGTAAATAAACAATATTTTCCTTTGGCCTCTATCATACCAAGCCTTACCGCATAACCCTTACCCTGATTTTTTTTATATCCGATAACTTTAAGGTTCTTTATATTTGTTGTAAGAGATTGAACAACCTCGACTGTTTTATCAGGCGAACCGTCATCCACTACCAATATCTCATAACTGTAATTCTGTTGAGTTAAATATTTATCAATTTCTCTTAAAGTATTAATGATGCGAGTTTCTTCTTTATAAGCCGGTATTATAACTGACAATTTTATTTCATCTTCCATATACT
>JAHJCL010000016.1 GCA_018813025.1 Patescibacteria group bacterium | reverse complement strand
ATTCTTGAATAAAAATAAAAATAAAATAAAAATTAAAATATACTCAAAATATTGAGCTAAAAAAATTCCCAAAGTATCTAGCCATAAAGACTTCCCAACAAAATTATTTATTCCAGTAAAAAAATAAATATCTAAATTCATTATTCTTGTCGATAAATCTGATTTATCGATTTAATACTTACTGCTCCTTTTCTTAAAATTATCATTTTATTGCCAGTCAAATCAATAACTGTAGAAGGTTCAGATTGTTCTAAGTTTCCAGCGTCTACGATAAGATCAGGTTTGTTCTTCCTTCCCGAGAATTGTTTAATAACTTCCTCAATTTTTACAAAACTAGGTAGTCCAGAAATATTAGCTGAAGTGGAGCTAAGAGGAATATTTAATTTTTTAAGCAAAGAAAGAGCTGGTTTGTAATCAGGAATTCTTATACCAATTTTATTGTCTGAACTTAAAACTTTCTTAGGAAAATTCCCTTTTGCATCTAAAATCACTGTAACTTTTCCAGGCCAGACTTTTTTTAAAAACTTTTCTTGATTTTTATTGATACAAGCAATTTTTTTCGCCGATTCTATATTTTTTACAAAGACGGGTATAGGTTTTTTATAACCTCTTTTTTTAATCTTAAAAAGTTTATCTACCGCCTTCTTATTGGTAACATCACAAAACAACCCATAAATTGTATCAGTCGGAAAAATCACCACCCCCCCTTCTCGGATAACATCAAAAACTTTTTCCGAGCTTTCAGAAACAGCTATCTCTTTCATTAATGGTTTTCTTTTTTAATTCCCTTAAATTCTGTGTAAAATAAAGTGTTATCCTCAACATTATTTCTCACTAAAGAATGAGGACCAATTATAGAATCAGAACCAATTAAAACTCCCGGCATTAAAGAGACGTTAATGCCCATTTTAGTATTATCACCGATAACAACTCCAAAAGATTGAAGACCTGTATTAATTTTTTCTTTTTTAACAATAGATCTAATATTTCCTCTGTCTATTCTGATATTACCGGTAATGGTTCCTGCTCCGACTTTAACATTTTCTCCAAGAATTGAATCGCCGAAATATCCTGAGTGTATTGTTGAACCACGGCCAAAAATAGATCGGGTTATTTCAGCCAAACCACCGACTATATTATCCCCTTCTAAATCTACGTATTCTCTAATCAAACCATTATTTCCAACAATAGTATCATCTCCAATATAGCAAGGGCCCTTGATAACAACATTCTCAAAAATTCTAACATTTTCCCCGATAAAAACTTTACCTTCAATTTTTGCACTTTTGTCAATCTCAGCGGTTCTAGATACTTTTGGTTCCAAAAATTTATCCATTAAAAACTTATTAAGTAAAAATAAATTCCATGGGAATTTTAAAGCCATAGTCTCTTTTTCCGTCATTGCTATTCTGGCATCTCTTTCTTTAGCATAAAGAAGAATTGCATCTTCAAAAGAATACATGTTTGACTGAACTTTTTTTAAATATTGAAAAAATAATTTGGGAAACAAATAAACTCCAACAGCTTTTAAGTTAGATTTCTCTTCTCCTGGATTAGGTTTCTCAACTAAATTTAAAATTTTATCAGCATCAACTTCTAAAATTCCGAAAAGCCATGGCTTATCAGTATGTCCAGCTAAAATAACGCATTTTTTCTCTAAATTTAATTTTTTAAATTTTTCTAAAAGGGGGTCAATAAAATCTTCTATATCAATCATCTCACCGTTGATAACCAAAAAATGGTCATCAATTAATTTATCAGCAGTTAAAATGGCGTCACCGGATCCGGTTGGTTCGTCTAAAATAGTATATTGAACTCCCGAAATTTGATAATTTTTTAATTCCTGCTCTATCTCTTTATTTTTTCTCTGAACAATAATTATATCTTTAATATTTTTCTTTCTTAAACCGTCGACAACGTACCAAATTAATGGCTTTCCCATTATTCTAACTAAAAACTTACTCTTGTTATTAAGCGGCCAAAATCGAGAAGATTGTCCGGCGGCTAAAATTACTGCTTGCATATTTTTTCTTTTAATATTTTCGTAAATTTTTGTTTCAATAAATTAAACTTTTCTTTTGTTTTCGCTTCAACGTACAATCTTATCTTTGGTGAAGTGTTTGCCGGCCTAATCAAAACCCAACCGTAAGGAAAGCTTATTTTTGCACCATCTAAATCATTAACCTTTCCCCCATATTCTTTTTTAAATTCGGTTGTCAATTTTTTTATTATCTCAAATTTCCTGTCATCAGGACAAGCGAATACAATTTCCTCATAAGGATAAATCTTAATGTTGTCAACCATCTCTGAAAGATTTTTCTTTGATTTTAAAATGATTTCAGCAATTTTCAAAGGAATTAAAATAGCGTCGTCAAACAGAAAGTATTCAGGCATAACCATATGGGAGGTTTCCTCCATCCCTAAAGCGGCTTTATGCTTTTTGCAGCCGGAAATGATATAAGTGTGGCCAACCGGAACCTCAATTATCTTAGCTCCCAACGGCCTTAATTCCTCTTCTATGGCCAAGGAGCAAGCAATTGCTTTAACAACTTTTTTCTTTTTTGAAGAAGGAATAATGTGTTTTCCCAAAATTATTCCTATCTGATTTCCGTTTAAATACCTTCCCTTATTATCGACAATGGCTCCCCTGTCCCCATCACCATCAAAAGCAATTCCGAAATCGGCTTTCTCTTTTTTTACCCTTTTAATCAATTCCCTTACATTCTCTTGCTTTGGCTCTGAACTCCTGTTAGGGAAATTAGAGTTAGGCTGACAATATAATTCTATTACATCAAATCCCATCTTTCTAAAAATTTTTGGGGCAATTATACTAGTTGAACCGTTTCCGCAATCAATCACAACTCTTAAATTACTGTTTTTAATATTTCTAAATCTTTTTAAAAAGAATTCTATATATTCCTTTTCAATATCGATTTTTTTAAATTTACCATGCGTTTTCTTAATTTCGCTTGGCTTTAATTTTATTACTTGGTCTCTTAATTTCTTTATCTCATCTTCTGAAAAAGGTTCTCCGTCTCCGTAATACATTTTTAACCCATTCCATTCAGGGGGTAAATGAGAGGCGGTAACGAATAAAATTTTATCTGTTTTTATCTTCCAACCGGCGAACAATGTTTCTCCGAATGAAGTTGTCCCAGAGTAAATCACTTTAGCCCCGACAGCTAATAATCCTTCAATCAAAGCTTTAGTAAGCGATTTTCCTGATTTTCTGATATCGTTTCCAACTAAAAATTTTTGGCTTTTTTTACCTAAAACAAAACCTATTTTCCTGAATAAATCTTCGTCCAGGTCCTTTTTATAAAGACCTCTAATATCGTAAGCTCTAAAAATATAGGAATTAATTTCCATATAATTCTTTATATCATAATTTGATGATTTAAAAAATTTAAAGTTGACAAAAAAGGAAAAAATTATTATTGTATTGTCAGTACAAAAAGGTGATTAAAGGTGATAGATGAAAAAATTTTAGAAAATTGCAGGAAAAACTTGAAAAGAAGACGAGCTGTAGCTACAGGAATCGGGGTTTTCGCGGCAGTTATGCAAGAAGGAAAAATTCTTCTCAGGTTGAGGAAAGAGCAAGGATCTTTATATGGAAAAGATCTATCAGGAAGTTGGGAACTCCCTGGAGGCGGAGTAGAACTAAACGACTTCAAAAAAACTACACAGAAGTAATTTTCAATTGCCTATGGCGAGAATTAAACGAAGAAACGAAATTAAAACTTCTCAAACTACATTCACCAACTCTACTGTTACCAGCTTGGCTATCAAAGGATAATCTTATTGATCTAGCTTTCGTGACAGTGGTCCTATGGAAAAACGTCAAAAAAACACCGGAATTCAAAAACAAACTTTGTAACTCAGAAGTCAAATTCTTTACGGTGGAAGAGATTACAAAACTAAACATCATCTCGCCCCGGATGCGATTCCTCATTCAACGTGCCTTTTTATCCCTACAAAAATAGACTACATAGAAAGCGTCTAAGTTGAAAATTCAACTTAGCGCATTTTTTTATTTTCAAAACTTGTTAAGATATCTCAATATGTCCTTCTTTCCAAAAATTGAAAAAATCACTCGAGATATAGCCATCTCTAATTTCTTATTAATGTTTGGATATAAACTCTTTTCTTTATATCTTCCTTTATTTTTAGTTGCTAAAAATTTTTCAATCCTTCAGATAGGTTATACTAATTTTTTAATTTATTTACCAATTGCTCTTCTTGCTCCGATAATCGGTTTTTTAAATCATAAAGTAAATCCGGCAATTTTAGTGACAATCGGAGTTATCGGCTACGGAATTTACGCTTTGGGAATGATTATATTTCCGAATCTTTTTACTTTTTACTTATTTCAAATTATTTTGGGTATTTCAGCTGCCCTCTTTTTTGTTTCCTCGAGAGCTATTTTAATGGGTTCTAAATTAGAAAATCCAGACACGGCTTTCGCCTGGTTTTATTCGTCTCCTTCTTATGCCGATGCTATTGCTCCGGTAGTCGGTGCTTTTTTCATCTGGAAATTTGATTTCATCGGCGTTTTTATATTGAGTTTAATTTTACAATTTCTTAATGCTATTTTTTGTTTTTTCCAATTAAGAAATCAGACTAAGCATCTTACGGAAACCATTACTGTCAAAGAATCTAATCAAAATTACTTAAAAGTTATTCAAATAATCTCATGGAAAAATATTTTTCCTTTTATTCTAATCTCTTTCTTCGTTCTGATTTTAGCCGGTTTTAATAATACTTTCTTTGTTTTGTTTTTGAAAAACTTTGGTTGGTCGCAAAACCAAATTTTAGCTTTTAATTCAATTATATCGTTAATATTTTTACCAATCTCCCTTTGGATAATAAAACAAGTTGCTAAATTTCCAAGTAAGATAAATATTTGTCATGGAAGCCAAATTGTCGGTGTTTTTTCAATTTTATTGGGAGGATTAGCATCAATTTTAAATTTCTATTTGGCTTTTTTCATCATAATTGGAAAGTATATCGGAGGATTAATGACCGGTTCCGGCAGGTCAGGACTTTTAACAACTAAACTTAAAAAATTTCCAGAAGAATCAGCAGCCGTTGATACAATTTTCTCCCCTTTAGCCACTGCTTTTGGAGCCTTAATCGGTGGTTTATTAATCCCAATTTTAGGATATCCTTTAATTTTTATTTTTGGCGGGGTTTTAATCTTCTTCTTCGGATTTTTTGGAAAACTTGCCAAAAATCGTCATTTGATTTAGAATATAATATTTGATATGGCTAAATTCATAATTACAGGAAAAATACCGCTATGTGGAGAAGTCACTGTATCTGGATATAAAAACTCGGCCGGGGCGCTTTTGGCTGGAATTTTACTATCAGAAGAGCCATCAATCTTGAATAATATTCCCCTAGTTTCAGATGTTTTAAACCAAATTGAATTAATTAAAGCTATGGGAGCGACAGTTGAATGGTTGGATACAAGAAAAGTAAAGATAAACCCTAAAGATATTGACCCAAATAAAATACCAATAGACTTATTTGAAAAAATGAGAGTTTCTGTTTTATTAATAGCTCCTTTATTGGCTAGATTTAAAAAAATAAAAGTTCCCAGTCCAGGAGGAGACAAAATAGGATTAAGACCGATTACCACCCATCTTGAAGCTTTTAAAAAATTCGGCGTTAAGGTTGCAATAGAAAATGGATTCTATATTCTTGAAGCTCCGGAGAAAATATACGGCAAAAAAATAGCTTTAAAGGAATTTTCCGTTACAACTACTGAGAATATAATGATGTTGGCTGCTTTATCTTTTGGTAAAACCACTATTGAAATTGCCGCAGCTGAACCGCAAGTTCAGGACTTAGGAAATCTATTAATAAAGATGGGAGTTAAAATCCATGGTTTAGGCACTCACACTATTACAATTTCCGGTAAAGAAAAATTAAAAGGCGCGGAGTTTTCAGTCTGTCCCGATTTATTAGAAACTGGGAGTTTTATGGTTGCTTTAGCAGCTACTGGAGGGAGCGGAATCATTAAAGGGTCTAATCCAAAACAACTTACTTTTTTCTTGGAAAAAATGAGAGATATCGGCGTCAGATTCGCTGTCCAGAAAAATGATATTCATATTTTTAAAACTGAAAAATTCAATTCGACTAAAGTGCAAGCTCTGCCCTATCCCGGATTTCCAACTGATTTACAACCGGCGATTTCTATACTTTTGACTCAAGCCCAAGGCAAGAGTTTAATTCATGAACCATTGTATGAGAATAGGTTTAATCATCTCCAGGAATTAAGAAAAATGGGGGCAGACATTGAAATCACCGACCCTCACCGGGCTTTAATTTTTGGTAAAACTAATTTAATCGCCAATAGAATAAAAGCTCCTGATATAAGATCTGGAGCGACTTTAATAATTGCCGGATTAATAGCTGATGGGCAGACCACTATCGATGATATTTCTCAAATCGAAAGAGGCTACGAAGATTTTGATGGAAAACTTAGAAAATTAGGAGCTAAAATAGAAAGAGCCTAATTTTTCGCTAAATTAAAAGTTTTAATATTCAATTCCAGATATTTATTTGGAATTATTTTTTTAATTGCTTTTAAAATTGAGGATGGTTTTATTGGAATAAGATTTTGAAGAGCAGCTAAACTAACCAAATAAACACCTGAAACAACTTCCTTATTCAATTCTTTGGCACAAATTTCACTGGCCGGAACGCTAATAATTTTTTCAGAAAACCCTTGAAGGCCTTTTGTAATTTCATCTTTTTTAACTAAAGCACTACCAGGGATTGTTTTAATAAATTCGTTGATAAGGAATATTGTCTTAGATTCTTTTGAAGCATAGTAACAGGCCCTCAATGCTTCCTGCATTTCTAAAGCAATAATCAAATTGGCTCCGGCTTGTTTAACTAATGGAGAAAAAACCTTGGAACCAAAACGAATAGCAGTTTCTACTGACCCATCTCTCTGGGATAAACCATGAAGCTCGGAGGTTTTAATGTCTAATCCTTCAATTAAAGCGGCTTGAGCTAAAATTTGGGTCATAGTTATTAAGCCCTGTCCACCGACCCCGACTATAATGATATTAAAATTATTTTTGATCATAAATAAAAAATTAAATACGAATACACGGTTTACGAACAATAATTACTGACGCTTCTTGGTTATTTAGAAATTCTTTAACAGTTTCTTCTAATTCCTTAGTATCGATTAAGCTAATAATTTTTATATTTTTAATTCCAATAGCCTTAACAATATTTTCAATACTAATTTTATTACCGGAAACTGGAGCTCCGGGATTCGGTTGCTGTCCGGTCATAGCTGTAGTGCTATTATCTAAAATTACAACCAAAGGATTTGATTTGTTGAAAACCGTGTTAATTAAAGCCGGTATTCCGGCATGAAAAAACGAAGAATCTCCCATAAAAGCGATTACTTTTTGACCGGAAGCTTGGCTAATGCCATGAGCAATAGAAGTAGAAGAACCCATACAAAAAAGGTAATCCTGCATTTCGTGCGGAGTATAAGCAGCTAACATATAACAGCCAATTTCCCCGCCAAAAATAGTGTCTTTAGGAGCTGCTCTTTTAATTGCTGAAAAAACCAACCAATAAGGACAGCCTGAACAAAGTTGAGGAAATCTTCTAGCTATCTTCAGCTTTTTGAATTTGTTTAAATGGGAACTGAAATTAAATTTTAATTTTTTGCTGATGATTTTTGAAACAGCAAGAATAACATATTCAGGTTTTAATTCTCCTGTAATTGGAATTAAATTTTTTCCAAAAATCTGAAGTTTGGGATTGGCGGTTTTAGCCAATCTTTCCACTTCTCTTTCTAAAAATGGCTCTAATTCTTCCACTATTAAAACTTTTTTAAATTTTTTAATGAAACTACTGATCTTTTTTTCAGGCAATGGATAAAAAAATCCTAATTTTAAGATTGGTAGTTCGATATTAAGTTCCTGTAGGGCTTCTTTCACATATAAATAAGAAACTCCGGAGGTTATAATCCCAACCTCAGAGTTGATAGAGGCCCGTCCTCTATCTATTTGATTAAGAGGAGATTTTTCTGATATCTCCCTTATTTTCTCAATTTTAGCCAATAATTCATTTTTCATTCCTAAAACTCGAGGAGGCATTGTTGAAAATTGATGCGGATTTTTAATAAACTTCCCTTTTGTTTTTCCTGGAATAATTTTATCCAACTTTACCGGAGCTGATTGAAGAGCCAACCGAGTTGTTTCTCTTATCACTATCGGAAGTTTAAATTGACCGGAGAGTTTAAAAGCTAATTTAGTAAAATCTTTACATTCCTGAGGAGTTGATGGTTCTAAAAACGGCAAATGCGCCAGATAAGCAAAACTACGGGTATTTTCTTCTGTTTGAGCCGAACTCCAGCAGCTTGGATCATCAGCTATCATAATTACCATTTCTCCTTTGGTTCCCGAGTAACACAAAGGAAGTAAAAAATCGGAAGCGACATTAACGCCGAAGTTTTTCATCGCCATCAGTGTTCTTAAACCGGAAAAAGAAGCACCGGCAGCTGCTTCTAAAGCAACTTTTTCGTTTGTCGAAAATTCAAAATAAACACCTGCTTCTTTAGCAATTCTAAAAAAAACATTTCCGATTTCTGAAGCCGGAGTACCGGGATAGGTAGTGACAAATTGAACTCCTGATTCTAAAGCTCCTCTGACTATAGCTTCATTTCCTAAAAGTATTAATTTACCTTTTTGATTTTTTAAAATTTCTTCCATATTATTCTATATTATTCTAT
>JAHJCL010000015.1 GCA_018813025.1 Patescibacteria group bacterium | reverse complement strand
CCATTGTTTTAGGCGTAGTAACCTCACTCACCGCCCCTCTTTTATCTTTAGCTTGGGCTGATAAATAATAAGTGCCAGATTTGATTAGGTCTCTTGTAAAAAATGACCATTCCCCTTGGCTATCACTTAAAGTCTGCCATTTTTTAATTACTTTTCCATCTTTTTTCAAGAAAATTGTAATCTCAACTTCTGGAAGAGCCGTCCCCTCTATGTAAAACATTTTCTCTCCAGAAACATATATCTCGGGCCAAATGGTAATTTGAGGATTTTCAATAGGTTTCACATCTATCATCGCTTTGGATTCAACTCCGTTTCCAGCTTCGTCCATTGCCCGGACTATAACTGAATAATGGCCAGGGGAGTGAAAGGGCAAAGGGAAGGGATTAATTTGGGCAAGCATTAAATCTAAAAAGTTTTCTTCTCCAATTTTAAATTTATAATAACTAATTCCCGAGGCATCATCATTCGTTTCAAAATATAAGTTTGGTCGAGGATTGGTGGAATCACCGGCATTATCAATTATTATTTCAAGAGGGTAAGGAAAGCTAGCATCAACTTGAATTTTATAGTAAGCAGGTTCGCTCCAGCCCATTTCATTTTCTAATCTAATATGAAAGTACCAAATCCCATCGTCAATATTTTCGTAAATCTTGGATTGAATTTTGCCCTCGGAATTGGTATCGGGTATAGTATTGGGGTCACGGTCTAAAATAAAACTCACTCCAGTTACGTCCGGACTCACTTCCCACTGAAAAAGAGGATTATTGTTGTTATACCACTCTTTTTTTTGAGGATGAGTCAGGCAAATAATCTGAGGAGGCAAAGGAGCTTGATCGAGCCGAGCTTCGATTTTTACATCAGCTGGAGATTCCAGTTTTTGAATAAAATATTTTGCTTCTTTAAGAAAAACTAAAATATTTGTTCCTTTTCCGTCGTTAGCTAAAACTTGTCCATCACCAAAAACAAGTGAAGCTAATCCTTCTTTTTTGGCTTTAAAGTTTATGGTGATTATATTTCCTATTCCACTAAAGCCTGGATGGGGAGTCCCGACAGAAAATGATATTTCTCCTGAAAAGTTGGAAAATTCTGGTTCCTTTGGCCAAAGAGTAAAGATAGAACTATCTTTTGAAATATTTAACACTTCTAATTCCTCCGAGGGAAAATAAATAGTAACTTGGACAGCATTAATAGAAATGCCAGCTGTATCTATTTCAACTTCTACCGGAAAAGTATCTTCGACAATAAAACTTCCACTTCCCGGAGAAAGAAAAAGCGAACCTCCTTGGGCCTGAACAGAAACAGCAATGAAGAGAAATAAAATGGTAATTAGAATTATTGCCTTTTTCATATTCCGTTTAATTTTCTTTTAAGTTCTTGGTCATTTTTCTTTGTTTTTTCTTCTATTTCTTTTAAAGCTGCTCTTTTTTGGCGAAAGCTTTTCTGGCGTTTATACCAAAAGAAAACAATTACTAAAATAGCAATAATTAAGAATGAAAAAAATAAAATTAACTGTCTCCAGGAAAAGAAAAATGTCCAGAAAATAATTCCCCCTTTGGTAATATAAAATATTTTTTCGATCGGGACAACTTCAATTCTTTCACTAGAATCCTGCCAATTCATAGCTCGATCAAAAGCTCTAACTATTACCTCATATTCTCCGGCAACCAAAGAAGCTAATTGATGAGGAGGGGAGACTTCAATAAAAAATCCAGTATCTTTTCTCTGAGTAGTTTTAGCCAAATCAATAAGCTTTAATTCATAATGATCGAGGCCGGAAATACTATCAGTGGTGGTAAAAAAAACTATTGGTTCGCTGGTAGTTATTATCGGAGATATTAAAGTTGGCTCGAAAGAAAGACTAAAATCAGCCGGAGAAATGGTATCGATTAATAGAATATAATTGGTTATTCCTCCCCAAGTATCCCCTTTTTTAGCTTTAATATGAAAATACAAGATTCCATCTTTTAAGTTAGTAAAGGAAACTGAAGTATGGTCTCCTTCGGAAACATTATCTGGTACTCCATAAAAACTATCATCAATACTATAACTAAAATCAGTTACCCCTTCCTCTTTTTCCCAAGAAAGAGCCAAAGAGTTGTTATTATACCATTTATTTTGATCAGGATGAGTGGAAGAAAAAACTTTGGGACCTTTTGGTGGAGGAATAACAATTTTATAAACTCCTCCTCCCTCTGAGCTCAAAATATTAGTTCCTTTTCCATCATCTAAAAGAACCTGGGAAGAATCTAAAATAGATATTATCGCCTCCCCCGGCTGAATGGCTCTAAAGGTAATTGTTGAAACTAAACCAGAGGAAGTATTAATTCCTGGGGAAGGCACTCCTCCCTGAAAAGTGGCCGTTCCTTCAATATTGGAAAAAGTGGGCTGAGAAATCCAAACCGCAATAAATGACTTTCCGGTAGTTGGATTGGCGATTTGAAGTTTTTTTGGATTAAATTTTAAATTTACTTTTACAGTATTGACATCTTTTCCTCCAGTATTTACGAATATCGAAACATTAAAAGTACTCCCAAGAAAAGATGTTTCGGTTTGAGGAGAAAGATATAAAGAAGCACCCTCTGCTTTAGCAATAGAGGCAACCCCAAAAGAAATTATTAAGATAGTTAGAATAATGAATACTTTTTTCATTTTTAAAGAGAGACTTATTTTTTCTCTGGCCCGCCCAGTTTTTCAATTAATCTTTCTTTTTGCCTCCCAGCTTCTTCTTCTAATGCTTTCATTTCCCCAATTCTTTTCTCTAATTCACCAACATCGTCAATCTCTTTTTCTGCCTCGGCAACTTCTTTTTTTAATCTTTGGGCTAGGCTTTTTTTCTTCAATAAAAATAAGTAAATTCCGAATCCCGACAAACCAAAAATTAATAAAGTTAAACTATAAATTAACCACCAGGGTAAAAATAAATTTTTAATTCTAATTCCGTTTTCAGTCCAAGAGATAAAAGGGCTGATAATATTCAAAATTGACCTACTTTCAACAAAATTCCCAGCTTTATCATAGGCTTTTACCAGAATAGCATATTTACCTGATGATTCAAAAGGAATTTTATATGGGCTATTAGCTTCCACAAAAAAAGGATTGAGAGTCGCCTGGGGATCAGTCATATTAACTGTACTTACTTCATAATAATCCATTCCTGAAAGCAAATCGTTGGTAGAAAAATTGGCGAAAAACCTCGACCCAATTACTTCCCCCACTTTTTCAATATTAATCGTAAAATCTCCAGGGGGAGCAGTGTCAATCTGAATAGGATAATGACTTATTCCTCCCCAGACATCTCCCTTTTCAGCCTTTAAATGAAAATACCAAACTCCACCCAAAACATCATTGAAAGTAGTTGAAGTGGCGGAGCCTTCAGAAATATTATCTGGAATTCCCCGCGGATCTTGATCGAGGGAATAGCTAAAATTAGTTACGCCTGATTCTTTTTCCCAGAAAAAAGTTGGATTATTATTTTTGGACCAGCAAGTCAAACAAGTATGAGTAGGAGAAGAAATTTTTGGCCCTTCCGGAGGTGGAACGGCCAAAAGATATTCTCCCCTAGTAGCAGTCTTAAGAATATCGGTTCCTTTGGCATCAGCCAATAAAATTTTAGAAGAATCTAAAAAAGAAATGACAGCTTGGCCTGGGACTTTAGCCCGAAAAGTTATTGTCGAAATAAGACCTGAAGAGGTATTAATTCCCGGGGAAAGTACCCCTCCTTTAAAAGAAATGATACCTTCTTGATTAGAATAAAAAGGCTGATCAGCCCAAATTGAAATAAAAGAACTTCCGGCTGTTGGACTGGTTACCTGAAGGAGATTGGGAGGAAATTTTAAATCTACCTGAACTGCATTAATACTGTTTCCTTCGGTATTTACAAATACCGAAATATTAAAAATACTCCCGACAAAAAATGTTCCTGACTGAGGAGAGAGATAAAGCGAAGCTCCCTGAGCTTTAACAAAATCTACTCTGCTAAAAAAAAGAAGAAATACGATAAATAATATTAAGAATATTTTTTTCATTTTTATCTTCGTGGCTTAATGTACCTTTTGTAAATCCACCAGCCAGCAACTCCTCCACTTACCAGTAATAAAAATCCTAAAATCCAAATTAGCCACCAAGGAAAAAAGATTCCCTTGATTTCCAGTCCTCGACCTTCAATATGAGATATTAAGGGGGTGACCATTCGAAATCTGGCTTCGGCTTCCCTGATATTTCCAGCTTTATCTACTGCTTTTATTATAACATTATATTTCCCTGCTTTTTTTAAAGGAACTTGGTAAGGACTCATTTCTTCGGTAAAAAATGAACGAGAAGGTTCGGCAACGCTCAAATCAATTAAACTTATCTCGTAATGGGAAATTCCTGAAAAACTATCAGTAGTCTCAAAATAAACCATGGTTTGATAGTCAATTAATCTGGTGTAAGTTTCAATTTTGGGAGTAAATTCATTGGGTGGAATGGCGTCGATCCGAACTTGCGCATGACTGGTCTTCCCCCAGACTTCTTCTTTTTTCTGCCTTAAATGAAAATACCATATTCCATCCGAGACATCGGAAAAAGAAACTTGAGTCTTAGTTCCTTCTGAAATACTATCTGGTCTTCCGCTTGAATTTTGGTCAAAACTCCAGGAAAAATCAGTTATCCCCTCTTCTGTTTCCCAGGAAAAACCAGGAGTTGAATCTGAATACCAAACATTGGGATTAGGGTGGGTTGGAGAAAAAACTATTGGTCCTTCTGGTGGAGGAATCAGAATATGATATTCTCCATTAATAGTAGTGGTTAAAATATCCGTGCCTTTACCATCTGCTAAAAGAACCCGAGACTCTCCTTTAAATTCAACCTTAGCCATTCCCGAAGCTATCGCCCGGAAAGTAATTGAAGAAATTAGACCAGCGGAGGTGGTAGTTCCTCCAGGAACCCCTCCTCTGAAGCTAATTATTCCTTTTTGATTTGAATAATTGGGTGGAACAATCCATTCAGAAATTAAAGAAGTACCAGCGGTAGGAGAGGCAATTTGTAAGATTTCCGGAGGAAATTTTAATTCCGCCCAAACGACATTGATTTCATTTCCATCAGTATTTACAAAAACAGAAGCACTAAAAGTGCTTCCCACTAAAAAACTCCCCGAAGAAGGAGAAAGATATAAAGAAGCACTTGTCGCTTGTGCTACTACAGGGAACCCACCGATAAGGATCAACATAAGACTAAACGCCACTAATATTTTAGCGTTAGTTCGTCTAATATTGGCGTGCTTTAGCGGACTCTTGTTCATTTTAATCTTTTGGTGAAATATTTTTCCTGAGCCACCAAATCACCATCACTGTTATTGCTAACCCAATCAAAATCACCATCAAGTATGGAAATGGTTTTTCATGGGGTATAATCTCTCCAATTTTTTCATTACCGGCCTTATCTACTGCCCTCACAAGTATTTTGCTTTTTAAACTTTGATCTTTTAACAAATAAGGACTTTCTGCTATCTTCCAATCTCCTTTCCCATCTCTAACCTCATAATGGTCAATGCCTGATATTTTATCAATGGTAGCAAAACTCAAAAAATATTTTCCTTCAAAAATAGTAAGTTCCTGGCCAATTTCTAAAGTGAATTCTTCAGGAGGAGTGACATCAATCATTGCCCGATAACTGATAGGTTCTGACCAATCTTCGCCTAGCAACTTTTGTTTGAGGGTGAAATAATAAATTCCTTCGTCTAAGCCCTTATATTCCATATCCCCCATCCAAACTAATTCACCTTCTGGTTTATCGGGAATTTCATCTGACTTAGCTAACGGGTCTTTGCTTAAAAGATAACTGTATTCTGCTCCTTCGACTAAATCCCAATGCAAGTGAAGGTTATTAGATTTTGACCATTTATTTTGATCGGGATGGGATTGTGAAGAAACTTCTGGCAAACCTTCGGGTTTTTCAATAATTGAATAATTTCCTTTAGAAAAACTCAAGAGAGCTGGTGTTCCTTTACCGTCATTTGATAGGACTTTCGAATCTTCCCCAAAATTAATCTCTGTCTTGCCAATTTCTTTACCCCAAAAAGTAATTTTCCCAATTAAACCGTCTCCCTTAAACCCTCCCGGTATTCCCCCAATAAAAGATGCCTTATTGTCTATAATACTTGGTTCTTTTACCCAAAGATCCAAAACCGAACCTCCTTTTCCAAGATCAAAAACTTCTAACAAGTTTGGGGGAAATGTTAAACTTACTTCAACAGCATTGATTTCCTCGCCTTCAGTATCTAACCTTACTTCAACCAAAAAAGTATCATTTTTATAAATAGTTTGAGATTGAGGAAGTAAATAAAGCGTGGCACCTCGTACCACTAAAGGAAAAATTAAAAACGAAAAACTAAAAATAACAATCAAAAAGGAAAAAGTTTTAAATTTTAAATTATAATTTTTCATTTTTAACTTTTAATTTTTAATTTAGCGAACGAAGCAAGCGCTATCTCCACCAGTACATCATAATTGAGAAATCTACTATATCAACTATACCATTGGAATTGATGTCGGCACAGATATTAGTCGGGTTTTTTTGTCCCCAAAAGTAAAGTAAAATTGAAAAATCAACAATATTCACTTTTCCGTCAAAGTTTAAATCAGCTCCCCGGCAGCCATCAATGATTTTAAAAACTAATTCTTCAGAGAAATAACTTTCTTCTCCATCAATTGTTCTGGCTCTGGCTTGGGTTTTATAAATTCCCAACTCTAAAGACCTGGTATCCAAAGAAAATTGCCATTTTCCTTTTTCCGTGCTTTTTATTTTTTGGAGTATAGGAGATAAAGAAAAAACAGAAACTTCAATATCGCTTTTGGGATAAGCCTGACCTAAAATATCTAATCCTTCTCCTCTGATTACATTTTCAGCAGACAAAGAAATAGTCGGGGAAATAAAAATTCCGGAAATTTTCATTATTATCCCACTAATAATACTGGTTGAAAAACTGATGGTCACTGATTTTCTTCCTTCGTTATCTTCAGCAAAAATTCCAAATTCCCAAACACCAACTGGCATCCCAGTAAAAGTTTTTGAAAAATCCCCTTTTAAATCTGCCTTTGCTGTACCAATTACCGTTTTATTCCTCAAAAAAGTGATGAATGCTTCCGGATATGCCTTCCCTTCAAAAATAACTGTAGTAATTGGCCAAATCGTCCCACCACCTCCTCCCCCTGGTGGCGGAGTTACTTCTCCTGGAACAATAAGTGTCACCGAAATCCCTTTTTCAATTGAACAAATATTGTTTCGACAAACCTGACCTGAAAGACAATCAGCATTTTGAGTGCAAACCAAACCTAAAACAAAAAATGGAATAGCAATGAAAATTATTCCTAATAATAAAATCCAAAATTTATTCTCTAGTCGCATTTATTTATTATATCACAGTAAATTTCGTAACAAAAAAATCGCCCGACACCGGACAATTTTTAGTGTAAATTAGTAGACTATCGCTCTCCCTTAATTAAAATCTTTAAAGCCAATCTCCATCTTTTTCTGGATTTGTAAAAATAAAATGCAAGCAAGAGTAGGATTGAAAATATTCCCGAAGCCATTTTCCAGGGAAAAGCCCAAAAAGTCATCGTTGCGGTAAATGGTATATTTGAAATTCCATAGCTTCCAACCAATATAGCGGTGTATTTTCCAAAAAGCCATTTACTATCCCAACTTGCCTCAATTTTTCTAATAGATCCAGGAATAATATTGTTTTGAGGAAAAGGAATGTCAGTCACTTTCTTATCTCGCCAATCAGAAATAGTAACAAAACCTCTGGGTCTCAAATGAACAGTTCCTGTGTTTTCAAGTCTGATAGTAAACGGAACCGGTCCTGTTTCTAAAAAAGACGGAACGAAAAATTCTTTGATTATCAACCCTTCTTTAACTTCTCCGGCTATGGTCAATAAAAGCAAAGCGCCAACTTTAGAAGATACCGATGCTCCAGTAGGCTCATCTCCCATAATAGCAACCGGCGAAGCCAGAATTGAACCGTATTTACCACCTGGTTCAGCATTTTCTGGAACTAAAATATCAAAATTAACAAACTCTGATTCTCCTGGCTCTAGAGTGAATTCAATTGGATTAATATTAACCCATTTTTTCAAAGAATAGGTTGTTTCTTCTTCGGGAGTAACTATTACTTGTCCTGTTTCTCCAACTGTTTTAAAATCTTCAACCTCCATTTTTATCGTGATGACACTATCGGTTGGATTATAAATCTTCAGTTTGTTAGAAATATCATCTCCAGGATTAGCATTCAATTCAAAGGTCAAAGGCGAAATACTTACTCCTACTTTTTGAGCAAAAACGGGTTGAGTGAAAATCAATCCTCCAATAATCCCAATTATTAAGAATATTAATAATTTAATTTTTCTCATTATTATAATCAATACGTGAAATTTAGTAAGTAGGAGTAGCAACCACAACTAAGGTGTCAGTATAATCAGAAGCAGCCTCTGTAATATCGGTAATTCCGGCTTTAGCCGACAGATCAACTGTGCCACTACCTGCGGCAGCAATAGAAAGAAAGGGTTGGGCAGTAGTAGTAAGGGCAGTTGTGCCACTTGCTTCAAAACCACTTACTATGGTTATGCCAGATGCATTTTTCGCATAAGCAGCATATTCCGCGTCTACACCATCTGTGGCAAGAGGCGTTGCAGCAGCAATTAAGTTTGTTGTTGATGATGAATACAATCCGGCATTTCCTCCACCATCTCCAATGCTTCTTATTGTTACACTTAAACCTCCGGCAGCATTAGTAGCAGCGGTTATTTGTGCTGGTTCTCCAGCACCTGCTTCACCTACACCTCCTCCACTTGCAGCTCCTCCAGTCGTATAGCGGAGTGCATCTGTAGGTATTGTTCCAAAATCAAGAATGGTTTCGTCAATACTAAAAGTCAAACTTTCAGCCACTGTAGCGGTAACTGAAACTCCATCGACAACTGCAACATAAGTTACACCTGTATCTCCAAAAGTACCGGCAATATCAATTTTATA
Organism: Patescibacteria group bacterium; assembly: GCA_018813025.1. GTDB lineage: Bacteria > Patescibacteriota > Minisyncoccia > Minisyncoccales > DG-74-3 > JAHJCL01. The sequence continues at coordinate 490 of JAHJCL010000015.1, read as the reverse complement.
AGTTCCAACAGCGGGGTTGGGTAATTTACCTGTACCATTGGTAAATGTTATTTGGATGTATTTATCAGTACCAATGAGAGTTGCTCCAGCTGTTGTAAAAGTAAAAGTATAAACTGGACTAGCTCCTGAGCCTGTGGCAAATGTCCAATTGGCACCACTACTCTCAGGCAAATCAGTATATGTGGATACTCCATTAGTGTCGTAAAGAACCTTCCAATCACCAATTACACTTGGAGTTGCACCATGAGTAAAACTATTAAATGTAAGAGTAACCGTTTCGAGATTAGCTATAGTTGTAGACGCATCCATTTTAAACTTAATATCATGATTTGCTAATACAGTAGGTCTTGAATCAGAGAGTGTATCACTTTCCCCAGAAGCATCAGCTGCTTGACTGATTGGAATAATCAGATATGTTCCAACCATTGTTAAAATTAAACCTAGAACTAAAGTAATTTTTCCGTATTTTTTAATTATCTTTGACATATTT
>JAHJCL010000014.1 GCA_018813025.1 Patescibacteria group bacterium | reverse complement strand
TGAATAAACAGCATTAGAAAATTTTATGCTTGATAAAAATTACGATCACAAAACTGTTGAAAGCAGAATTTATAAAAAATGGGAAGAAAGCGGCTATTTTAATCCTGATAATTTACCAAAAAGACATAAAAAACCATTTACTATAATTATGCCTCCGCCTAATGCTAATGGGCATTTGCATGCGGGGCATGCTCTTTTCGTTACACTGGAAGACATTATGATCCGCTATAAACGAATGAGAGGATATAAAACCCTCTGGGTTCCGGGAGCAGATCATGCCGGTTTTGAGACTCAAATCGTTTATGAAAAAAAATTAGAAAAAGAAGGCCGTTCGCGTTTCAATATGGACCGTCAAGATTTATATAAAGAAATATATTCTTTTACTTTGGATAATAAAAAGTTTGTGGAAGAGGAGATTAAAATCCTAGGCGCTTCCTGTGACTGGTCACGCGAGAAATTTACTCTTGAACCGGAAGTTGTTAAAGAAGTACAAAAAACATTTAAAAAAATGTATGACGACCATCTTGTCTTTCGCGGCAAAAGAATTATTAACTGGTGTTCCAAACATCAAACAACTCTTTCCGATGTGGAAACAACCGATGAAGAAAAAAAAGACGCTTTCTATTATATCCAATACGGTCCATTTGTTATAGGAACAGCTCGGCCTGAAACTAAATTTGGCGATAAATATGTTGTTGTCCATCCTAAAGATTCCCGTTACGCTCAATACAAAGACGGCGACACCTTTGAAGTAGAATGGATTAACGGTAAGATAACCGCTACTCTCATTAAAGACGAAGCGATAGATATGGACTTCGGTACGGGAGCAATGACGATTACGCCCTGGCACGATGCAATAGATTTTGAAATAGCGGAAAAATATAAATTAGATAAAGAGCAAATAATTAATTTTAGAGGAAAATTACTTCCCATAGCTGGAGAATTTGCCGGTTTAAAAATTGCCGAAGCCCGACCGAAAATAATTGAAAAATTAAAATCAAAAGGATTACTCGTAAGAGTTGAAGAAAATTATATTCACAATGTTCCGTGCTGCTATAAATGTAAAACGCCCATTGAACCGCAAATTATGGATCAATGGTTTGTTAAAATGAAATCATTAGCCGAAAGCGCTTTAAAAGTAGTTGATGATGGTAAAATCAAGTTTATCCCAGATAATTATGAAAAAATATTCAGATATTGGATGAATAATAGTATTGATTGGAATATTTCCCGTCAAATCGTTTGGGGGATCCCGATTCCAGCTAAAATTTGTACTTCTTGCGATTTTGCTTTTCCCGACCTTAAAGACAAGGAATCACAATGCCCAAAATGTAAAGGACTTCTTAAAAAAGATACTGATACTTTTGACACTTGGTTTTCTTCCGGCCAATGGCCGCTCCTCTCTTTAGGTTATAGTCAGGGAAAAGATTGGAAAATTTTTCATCCTACCGATGTTATGGAAACCGGACATGACCTCATTTTTAAATGGGTACCACGAATGATTATATTCAGTCTTTATCTTCAAAAACAAATTCCTTTTCATACTGTTTATCTGCATGGCTTAGTTAATGATGCCAAAGGCCATAAGATGAGCAAAAGTAAAGGAAATGTAATTAATCCGATAAATATCATTGATAAATACGGTACTGATGCTTTAAGAATGGCCCTGATAGTCGGCAATTCCCCGGGAACTGATATGTCTTTATCAGAAGACAAAATTAGGGGATATAAAAATTTCGCCAACAAGCTCTGGAATATCCATAGATTCATAAATTCTAATACTGAAAAGATTACAGCTGATTTGAAAAAAATTTCTTCGTATTCTGATAAAATCCTTTTAAAAGAATTGTCTGAAATTACTAAAGATATCACCTCTGATTTTGAAGAGTATCGTTTTTATTTGGCAGCAGAAAAATTATACCAGTATATCTGGCATCGTTTTGCTGATGTTATTATAGAAGAGAGTAAGCCGATTCTTGCCGGACCAGATATTAAAGCTATATTATCACGCCAACAGACTCTTATTGTTATATTTAGTCAAGTAATAACCATGTTTCATCCTTTTATGCCTTTCATAACCGAAGAAATCTATCAGACACTACCAATTAAAGACAAAAATTATTTAATAATTACTCCCAGGCCTAAATAGAAAATTTTTATGAATTATCCTTTGTATATTTTTTTAGGAATGGCTCCCAGTATTCTTTGGCTTTTATTTTATCTAAAAAGAGATAAGCATCCTGAGCCCAAACTGATGATCTTAAGAATATTCTTATGGGGAATGGCCAGCGCTCTACCGGCTATTTTCATTGAGAAAGGGTTGGCCTTGGAAATAACCAAATTTAATCTGCCATTATCTTGGATACCAATCGTTAACATTTTATTGGGAGCAGCTTTAGTTGAAGAAACTATTAAATATCTTGTTGTTAGAGGACAAATTATGAAACACAAAGAATTTGACGAACCGGTTGACGCCATGATTTATATGATAGTTGCTGCCCTGGGCTTTGCTGCTTCTGAAAATGTTTTAATTGTTTTTGGAGTTGCTTCTTCGTTGGTATTAGAAAAAACTCTTTTAATTGTTTTACTGCGCTCTTTGGGAGCAATATCTTTGCACGCTCTTTGTTCAGCGGTTGTCGGATTTTGGCTGGCGGTTTCATTTTCCAGATACCGTCAAGAAAAATTCAGACTCGTATTACGAGGTATGATTATTGCTATCTGTTTGCATGGTTTGTTTAATTTCTTTATAATGAAAGGAGGAACAATAGGATTTCTAATTCCGATTTTTATTATTATGGTTTTGGGTCTGTTTGTTTCTTTCTGTTTAAAAAATTTAAAAGAAAATTATTTTTAATTAATATGGTTAATTCATTTTTAGAAAAATTAAAAAAAGGAATGGGTATTGAAATCCCGGAAGAAGAAGTTAAGGAAAAGATAAAAAGTAAAAAAAGAAAGCCGATTGAGAAAAAAATAAAAAGAGTTGTTATTAGGGAAGAAAAAGAAGAAATAGAAGAAGAAATAGAAAAACCGGAAGAATTAATGGTTGTAGAACAATTAGAAAACGAGAATATAGAAGAGGTTAATAATATTCAAGAACCGATTGAACCTAAAGTGAATAAAAAAATAATTTTAAAAGCCAAAAAAATGGGTCCTGACGAGATTCAAGAAGAAAAAGAAGATTGGTTAGTTCCTGAAGGTCAATTATCGGTTGATGTTTACCAAACTAAAGAAGAATTAGTAATTCAATCAGCTATTGCTGGTATAAAACCAGACTCATTAGATATTTCAATTGAAGGCGACGTGGTTGCTATTAAGGGCAAAAGAGAAAAACCGAATAACGAAGAAGGAGATTACTTTACCCAAGAATGCTATTGGGGCCAATTTTCCAGAGAAATAATTCTACCGGTAGAAGTTGACCCTAATCGAGTTAAGGCAGCGATGAAAGATGGTATACTAATCATCAGGATACCCAAAATCTTCAGAGAAAAGAAAAGAAAAATCTTGGTCAAAAGATTAAACGAATAAGAACTTTTCGCTTCGCTCAAGAACCTTGATTTCTCGCTTTGTTTGAAATTAAAAACATAAATCCCGCTTATAGCGGGATTTTTTGTTTGGTGCCCGGGGGGAGAGTCGAACTCCCACGAGATAAATCTCAATGGGTCCTAAACCCATCGCGCATACCAATTCCGCCACCCGGGCTGATATATGTTGATATATTTAGTAAATCATTTTTTTACTTTAAAGTAAAAAACAATCCCGTCATAATGTGGCGGGATTGATTTTTTAACTTACGAATAAAAACTATTTATCTCAACAGACCGACTACGGCTTGAGGGATAACTCTAGCAAATAAGGCAACGGCCATACCAGCTAATGCCCATAAAATATGTGCTCTTCCAGCAGTAAGTTTTGCCGCATCGCCAGCAGAGGTAAGAATTTCGTAACCTCCCTGAAGAATTTTAATTGTAACGAAAATCACTATTGCGACAAAAAGCCAATCAGTAAATGTATATACCTTGTCTACCAAACAACAAATTGCACAGGTCTGTGTTGTAGAGGCAAGATTACACGTTTGGTTAATACCAGGACAAATAATACCTCTATCAACCCACGTAGAATCATTCAAAGTATGCCTTATGATGCAAGAATTTAGTTCTGCAGGGACTGTTTCAGCAAATACGATTGGAGAAATTGCTATTAGTGCTACAGATAGAAGTAATGAAGCTAATAAAAATTTATTCATGTATTTTTTTTATTGTTTTAAATTTTAAAAACCGACCTTTAGATTTTAACTATTATTTTAATAGTTGACTAATTATAGCAACAAAGCCTTTTGAAAACAATAAAATAGCCATACCTGCAAGTGTGTATAAAATAATATTCTTAGCTGTTTCAATTTTTTTTGGCTCTCCAGCAGAAGTCATATATATCCCACCTGCCCAAACTATCATCAAAGGGGCTAATACAAAAGATATGGTAAAAATAAAATTAATAAGATTATCCACAATTTCTTCAAGACTGTTAGCAGTAATAGGATTCTCAATTTCAATTACCTGAGCTCCGATTTTTCCTGCTGAAAAGAGAATCATTACTCCTAGAATTAATAAAACGTAAAATATTTTATTCATTATATTATTTTATTAAGATTAATCCCCAATGACAAGGGCTGGCTTCAAATTCCTTTTCAACTTTCATCCCAATTTTTTCTACTATCTTTATTACTTCCTTAGCTGAAATTCTTTCTTTTGGACCCAGGGCAACGTTTTCTTTCCAATCAATTACTAAAATTTTACCACCACTATTCAAAACCCTTTCCCCTTCTCCTAAAACTACTTCTTTATCTTCTGTTTGGAATAAAAGATTGGTCATTAAAATTAAATCACAGGATTCAGGAAACAGCTTGGAGCCATTCAGAATCTCAACGCTAGATTGGATAGTCTCAATATTATCGATATTTGTTGATTTTAGTTTAGATTTAAGTGCTGAAAGAGGTTCTTCTAGAATATCAATAGCAAAAACCTTGCCATCTTCCAATATTTTTGCCAAAGGTATCACCCAGCCACCTGAGCCGGAACCGAAATCCGCTGCCCTCATATCGGACTTAAGCTTTAGCTTTTTTAAAACTGATTCTGGTTTAAGAAAACTTTTCATTAATGTACGCATTAAATACAAAGTATTGAAACCACTTTATCTCCCGGCTCTACTTTCATAATTCTTACTCCCTGAGTAGCCCGAGAAAGCTTGGAAACTTGATCAATAGTAGTTCTAATAACTTGAGCTTTACGGGAAATGGCAATAAGATCTTTTTCTTCATTCAGTATTTGACTGGAAACGATTTCACCTGTTTTAGCAGTAACATTGGCTGTTTTAATACCTGAACCGCCTCGTCCTTGTCCTCTATATTCTGTCAAATCAGTCCTTTTGCCATAACCATTTTCCATAACTATCAAAAGATATTCTTTAATTTTCGTTTTTAGTTTTTCGCTTTCAGCTTTTATTATATCCATCCCTACAATTTCATCTCCTTTTCTCAATCTAATACCTCTCACTCCTGAAGCGCTTCTACCCATTGGTCTGACGTCTTTTTCCGGGAATCTAATTGATTGACCTTTTTTAGTCACTAAAATTATCTCATCATTGCCTTTAGTCAATTTAACCTTTCTTAAGACATCTCCTTTCTTTAAGAGAATGGCTATTAATCCTGACCGCCTCAAATTAGTAAACTGCTCAAGGGTGGTTTTTTTAATTATACCATCTTTGGTAACCATTATTAAAAATTTTCCTTCTAATTGTTTTTTCTCTTTTCCTAAGGCGAAAATTGATAAAACTTTCTCTTCTGACGAAATTTCAACAAAATTTAAAAGACCTCTTCCTTTGGCTACTCGATTGCCTTCCGGAATTTCATACACCGGTACCTGAAAAACTTTTCCGTAATCGGTAAACAATAATAAAGAGTCATGAGTGTTGGCTAAAACAAAATGCTCAATAATATCTTCACCGACTGTCTTCATCCCAAGCATTCCTTTTCCCCCTCTATGTTGAGCCTTATAAGTAGAGGGATTTAATCTTTTAATATAACCCCCTTGAGTCAAGGTAATCAAAGTCTGCTCTTGAGGAATTAAATCTTCTAAAGTAAATTCTCCAACTTTATGGCTATTTACCTTGGTTTTACGCTCATCTCCGAAGTCTTCTTTAAGAGCAATTAATTCTTTCTTTATTATTCCTTTGATTTTTGCCGGGCTTTTCAGAATAATCATTAATTCCTTAATTCTAGCCGCAATTTGTTTGAGTTCATCTTCTATTTTTTCCCGTTCTAATTTAGCTAAAGCAGCTAATTTAGTTTCCAAAATAGCATCAGCCTGTAAACCGCTTAATTTAAAGCGTTTTCTTAAATTTTGATGAGCGTCTTGACGACTAGCCGATTTCTTAATTATTTTAATTACTTCGTCAATATGAGATAAGCATTTAACCAATCCCTCTAAAATATGAGCTCGGGCTTTAGCTTCGTTTAATTCATACTTAGTTTTTCTGACAATAATTATTTTTCTATGGTCTAAAAAGTAATTCAAAAAATCAGCCAAAGACAAAACTTTAGGTTGAATTCCGTCTACCAAAGCCAGCATATTTAAATAAAAATTCTTTTGCAGACTACTGAATTTATAAAGTTGATTTAATACTTTTTTAGCATTAACCCCTTTTTGCAAGTCAATTGCTATTCTTAAGCCGTCTTTATCTGATTCATCTCTGATGTCTTTAATTCCCTGAATCTTTTTTTCAGAAACTAATTCAGCAAACCTTTCAACTAATGTTGATTTCTGAATTTGATAGGGAATCTCTGTAATTAAAATTTGTTTTTTATCACCACTACCTTCTCCAACTATTTCTGCCTTACCCCTGGTTACAATTGAGCCCCTTCCTTGTGAATAACCTTGAATTATTTCTTTGGTGTTAAAAATTTCACCGCCGGTTGGAAAATCCGGACCTTTAATAAACTGGAATAAATCCTCTGTATCAGCTTTGGGCTTATCTAATAGATAAACCAAAGCATCACAAACTTCAGAAAGATTGTGCGGAGGAATATTAGTAGCCATACCAACTGCAATACCTAAAGATCCGTTCAAAAGGAGTTGTGGTACAGGCGATGGCAAAACAACTGGTTCTTTCTTCGTACCGTCATAATTGTCAGTAAAATCAACTGTATCTTTTTCAATATCTTTTAGCATTTCCTCGCCAATCTTAGCTAATTTAGCCTCGGTATAACGATAGGCAGCCGGACTATCCCCGTCGATTGATCCAAAATTTCCTTGACCCTTAATTAAAGGATAACGCAAAGAAAAATCCTGGGCCATTCTGGCCAAGGCATCATAAACCGCCATATCTCCGTGAGGATGATATCTGGATAAAACAGAACCTATGACTGAAGCTGATTTCCTGAATTTAGCGTTATATTTTAAGCCGTCTTCTAACATTGCATAGAGAATTCTGCGATGGACTGGTTTCAAACCGTCTCTAACATCAGGCAGGGCTCGAGCAACAATAACCGACATTGCATAATCAAGATAAGACTCTTCCATTTCTTGAGTAATTTCTCTTGGATTAATTTGTTCAGCTATTTTTTTAACTTCTGATTCAACTTCTTTTTTAGGTACCATAGAATTAAGGTTTAAGAACTATAATTTTCGCTTCTTCTTCAGAAAAATCTTTCTTTTTGATTGTCAGGCTATCTATTGGTGCGACCGAACCAAGGCCTAATGTTTTTTGAAACTCACTCAAACCGGCTAATTTAGTTTTCATACCAGGCAAAGAATAATGCATTGGAATAGTAATCTTTGGTTCTAATTGAGACATTATCCTCAAAGCTTCTTTAGTAGTAATGGTATAGGTTCCGCCAACCGGAATCATCAAAATATCAACTCCGTTAATCATATCGACTTGTTCTGTAGTTAACTCTTTTTGACCCAAATCAGATAAATGACAAATTAAAATATCCTCTACATTAATATTATACATTGTTATTTCTCCCCGTTCTTTTCCTAAAACATCATCGTGAAAAGCAGGAATACCTTGAATAAATATTCCTTTAGTTTCGTATTCTCCTGGACCGGTAATAATGAAAGGATTACCGGAAATTGCTTTAGAGTTATTGTGGTCGCGGTGATCGTGAGTGATTAATAAAATATCAGCTTCTAATTTTGGAAGCTTTAATCCGACTTCGCTGTCAAAAGGGTCAATAACTATTGAAATTTTTTGATTTTTTCCTACTTGATTTATAATTTGAAAACAGGATTGACCATGCCAAATAATTTTCATAATTTTGTCTTTTCGATTCGGATTATTGTTTTATCTTCTTATTTTACTACAGAAGTGTTGAAAAAACAATTAAAATATTGTAAGCTTTATCCAGTATCAATTCTGACGATACGGTATAAAAAATATGAAAAAATTATTAGAAAAAGAAGATCAGTTTAAAGCATTGAAAATCGACCAAATTGTCGAAGGAAAAGTTATCGGCCGAGGCAGATCAGCTGTCTTTTTGGATATTAGTCCTTTTGGAACAGGAATAATTTATGGTCGGGAATTTTATAATGCTAAAGAAGAATTAAAAGAAATGGACATAGGAGCCAATATTTCAGCCAAAATTATTGAAGTGGATAATAAAGACGGCTACATTGAATTGTCAATCAGTAGTGCTTCTCAAGAATTATCTTGGGATAAATTAAAAGAATTGAAAGATAACGAAGAATTGGTAGAAGTAAAAATTTTAGGAGCCAATAAAGGAGGACTTTTAGCTAGGGTTCACGGAGTCAACGCCTTTTTACCAGTTTCTCAGCTTAATCCAGAACACTATCCCAGAGTAGAAAAAGCTGATCCTAATAAAATATTAAATGCCCTTCAAGAATTTGTCGGCAAAAATCTAACTGTAAAAGTTCTTGACATTTCTGTCAGAAACACTAAATTGATTCTTTCGGAAAGAGCTAAAGACTCAGAAAAAATAAAAGAAGTATTAAAAAAATACGAAGTTGACCAAATCGTTATGGCAACTGTAACCGGTATCACTGATTTTGGAGTCTTTGTTAATTTTGGAGAAGAAAAACTAGAAGGGCTAATTCATATCTCTGAATTAGATTGGGCTATCGTTGAAGACCCGTCAAAAATTGTTAAAATGGATGAAGAAATAGAAGCCAAAATCATTAATATTAATAATAATAAAGTTTTTCTGTCTTTAAAGGCATTAAAACATGATCCTTGGCAAGATATTGATAAAAGATATAAAGAGGGAACTGTTATATCTGGGGAAGTGTTGAAATTGAATCCTTTCGGCGCTTTTATAAAAGTAGAAGACAAAATACAAGGACTGATCCATGTTTCCGAATTAGGCACCCAAGAGCAAATGAAAGAAAAGTTAAAAGTGGGAGAAAAATATAAGTTTAAGATTCTCTCAGTTGAACCTAAGGAGCATAAAATTACATTGGCTTTGACAGAGTAAGGATTACTTTTGTTTTAATAAAAAGAATGAAAGCTCTAATAAAAAATTTTTTAATAATTTTTCTCGTTTTGTTAATAATCTCTGGGGTATTCAGTTTGTTTTCCCCGACTTCCGAAATAGAAAAAAATCTAACCATTACCGATTTAGTCCAAAAAATTAATCAAGGCGATGTAAAAAAAATTGTTGTTTCTGGAGACGATCTTTTGATTTCTTATCAAAATGACACTAACGCTATATCACACAAAGAAACTGAAACATCTCTTTCCCAGTCTTTAATTAATTATGGAGTTGATAAGGAACAATTAATTAGAGTGGGTGTAGAAAACCAGACAAAAGAAAATAATTGGCTGGGATTTTTGTCTTTAATTTCTATTGTAGCGCCATTGTTATTATTTGGTTTATTCTTCTGGTCTATTTTTAAACAATCCAAAGCTGGAGCAATGCAGGCTTTTGATTTTACTAAAGCCAAAGCCAGATTATTTGGAGCTGATGGACAAACTAAAGAAATGATTACTTTTAAAGATGTAGCTGGTTTAAAAGAAGCTAAAGAAGAATTACAAGAAATTGTAGATTTTTTAAAAAACCCAAAAAAATACCTTAAAATGGGAGCCCGCATCCCTAGAGGAGTATTATTGGTTGGCCCGAGCGGAGTTGGTAAAACAATGTTGGCTAGAGCTGTAGCCGGAGAGAGTAATGTCCCCTTCTTCTCCATATCCGGTTCGGAATTTGTTGAACTTTTTGTTGGAGTCGGCGCTTCTCGAGCAAGAGATTTATTCGCTACTGCTAAAAAAGCTGGTACATCAATTATTTTCATTGATGAACTTGATGCAGTGGGAAGAGCAAGAGGATCTGGTATGGGCGGTGGTCATGATGAGAGAGAGCAAACCTTAAACCAAATTTTAGTTGAAATGGATGGTTTCGAAAGAAATGACACCAGAATTGTTATGGCTGCCACTAATCGACCCGACGTCTTAGATTCAGCCCTTTTAAGACCAGGACGTTTTGATAGAAAAATAATTCTGGATTTGCCTGATATTGAGGATCGTGAACAAATTCTTAAAATCCATTGTAAAGGTAAACCAATGTCTTTAAATGTTAATTTAAGAGAGATGGCTGAACGTACGCCTGGATTTTCTGGAGCAGATTTAGCTAATGTTATTAATGAAGCAGCTTTATTATCAGCTAGAAAAAACAAAACTCAAGTTTTTCAAGAAGATCTTTTGGAGTCAATTGAAAAAGTTTTATTGGGCCCGGAAAGAAAAAGCTACATTCTATCAAAAAAAGAAAAAGAAATTGCTGCTTTTCACGAAGCTGGTCATGCTTTAGCTGCTTCTTTTATGTATATTGAAGAACCGGTCAGAAAAGTATCTATTGTTGCCAGAGGTATGGCTGCCGGCTATACTCTAAAAGTTCCGACTGAAGAAAAAAAAATGAAAACGAAATCAGAATTTTTAAATGATATGGCAATTCTGTTAGCTGGTTTTTCAGCAGAAAAAATTAAATTCAAAGAAATAACTACTGGTGCAGCTAATGACTTAGCAAGAGCAACTGAATTGGCCAGGAGAATAGTTATGCAATACGGAATGTCTTCTTTAGGCCCAGTTACTTTCGGAGAAAAAGATGAAATGGTTTATTTAGGCAGAGAAATTTCAGGACAAAAAAATTATTCTGAAAAAGTTGCTGCTAAAATAGATAAAGAAGTGGCTAAACTTATCAATGATGCTCAAAAAGAGGCTGAAAAAATTCTAATTCAGAAAAAAGATTTATTAGACAAAGTTGCTAAAACTTTAATAGAAAAAGAAACTATTGAAAGAAAAGAGTTTGAAGAGCTAATCGGTAAAAAAGAGATAAAAAAGAACAAGAGCGAGCCGATATTAGAATTAATAAAACCCTCGACAAAGAAGGAAAAATCAATTAATGTAAAAATCAGACGAGTTTAATCTCGTTAGTCTCGCCCGTAGGCTACGGCCGAGGAAACAAACTATTATGTTTTGCTAAGGGCGTGTAGCTCAGTGGTAGAGCATCACTCTTATTTTCATTAAGGGCATGTAGCTCAGTTGGTCAGAGCACGACTCTTATAAAGTCGGGGTCGATGGTTCAAGTCCATCCATGCCCACAAGATGCCCTTAGTGAAAATATTCACCGATAAATAAAAATGTTAATATGTTGGTGAATATTAAGGTGAGGGTCGAAGGTCCGATTCCTTCCACGCCCACAGCTCTACCCTTAGTAAAACGTGATATGGGCGGTTAGCTCAGTTGGCAGAGCATCGCATTGACATTGCGGAGGTCACAGGTTCAAGTCCTGTATCGCCCACAAAAAAATAATATTAAGTATTAAGACGTGAAAATAATCTTTGAGAATGGAGATTTATTAGCAATCGATAAACCAGCCGGAAAAAATTCTGACGATTTCCCAAAAAGAGTTCACCGATTAGATAAAGACACTTCCGGAATTCTGTTAATTGCTAAAAATGATAAAACTTTAGAGTTTTTACAGAAGCAATTTAAAAACAGAGAAATAGAAAAAAAATATATTTTGTTAGTCGTCGGTAAATTAAAAACAAAACAAGGAAATATTAGTACCCTTTTAGCTAGGGGAGGTAATGATAGAAAAAAACAAAGAGTTTTTTCATCTTTGGAACCAGGAGCAGAAAGAAAAAATCTGAAAGAAGCAATAACCGGATATAAAGTACTTAAAGAGTTTGAAAGTTTCACTTTAATTGAAGCTAAACCGAAAACCGGTAGAAAACACCAATTAAGAGTTCAATTTGCTTATTTGGGTCATCCGATTGCCGGGGATAAACTTTATGGATTTAAAAACCAAGCTTGCCCTAAAGAACTGAAAAGACAATTTTTACACGCTAATTATTTGAAAATAAAACTAATAAATGGTAAAACAGAAGAGTTTTACTCTGACTTACCAGAAGAATTAAAAATTATTTTAAGTTTTTGGAGGGTAGTAAGTGGACAAATAAAAAACCCTGAAGATTTTAAGGGGATTAG
>JAHJCL010000013.1 GCA_018813025.1 Patescibacteria group bacterium | reverse complement strand
TAAGACAAACCTAACTGATTCTTGCAGGCCGAGTTACACGTCGTCGTTGTTGTTGTTTTACACGTACCGTCAGATTGGCAAGTCCCGGATGAACAACCGCAAAGGGAGCAGTTGCTGATCAGCGTTCCTCCGCTGCAATATAGGGGTTTGGTCGGCAAACAAGAACTGTAAGGTGTACCGTCGGAGCAAGTTTGAATGACTTCCAAACAGCAGCATGCCCCAGAAGAGCAGCCGTCCTGACCCACGGAAACTTTACCCGGTAGACATATGTTACCCGGGCTACATGTTCCGAAGGAGGTTGAGCCGTATTTATCAATACATGTGGAATCACAAGCCAATTTTGCGTCTGAAACTTTGAAATTAGCTTTCAAAATATAATCTTTATCCATTAAAAAGGTGATGGGATTATCACTTCCTTGGTTAACCCCATCCAATTCCCAATATTCAAAACTATATCCGGATAAAGGATAAGCGGTCATTTGAACTTCGTTATTCTCTTGATATTGATAGATGCCAGGCGTCGGGTTAGTTGTTCCACCAAAGTCATTGGCAGCAAGAGTTAAATAATATTCCGGCAATGAGACGCATTCTATCCTCCACCAGCTTCCCAACCCGGTCCAATTTGCTACGCCGATTGCAGTTAAAAAAGTATTCAATAATAACCAAGCAGTCAATATAATTACTATGCCAATTACAGTTGCAGTAATTATTTTTTTAGCTTCTTCAAATCTTTTTCTGTTGTTACCAGCAGTCAGTAATATAAAACCTCCAATCACTATCATTAATACTCCGGCAATTGGAGTAAGACAGGTTAAAGTATAAGTTATGATATTGTTCAGAAGAACAAAAATGTGGCAAAATTGACAAGTCGGGGTCCCTGTTGTTCCACAGGGAATAATTGACGCATTGCAAAAACCTGTACTTGGAGTGGGGTTAGGATTGGGATTAGGATTGGGATCAGCTAATTCACAGAAACCGGAAGAATTACATATTTCCCCTGAAGGACAATTAGCATTATTAGAAATTTGGTCCCATCCGTTATCACTACAGACCACATCATAACATTCTTCAGAAGAAGGTTTATCAGGATCTTCATTACTGTATACACAGGTATTATAAGAAGGAGGGACGCATCCATCAGGCGTGTAATAACAAGTATCACCGTTTACGCAAGTTAATCTGGTACATTCCATTATTATCGGGTCAGGAGCGCATCCTCCGAAGTCGCAATAATATGAGCCATTTGCTGCAAAAGGTAAAAATAGAAACAAAAATAAGAAAAATATTATAACCGTTAATGTTTTCTTATTTTTAATCATTTGATTATTATTCAGATATTTTAACAAGTAAATTGAAAAAAGAAAAATTTCGGTTTAAAATAAAGTTATGCTTATTCCCAAAGAAATTAAATCTATTATCTCAAAACTTCAAAAGGCTGATTTTGAAGCTTTTGTCGTTGGCGGTTGTGTCCGTGATTTTTTATTAAAAATAACTCCCAACGATTGGGATATTGCCACCAGCGCTAAACCCAATCAAATACAAGAAATATTTCCTAAAAGTTTTTACGAAAACAAATTTTTTACCGTTAGTGTCCAAACCCAGAGTAAGAAATCTAATTTAAAGGAAATTGAAATAACAACTTATCGATCCGAAGCCCGGTATGGAGATCAAAGACATCCTGATTCGGTTAAGTTCGCCAAGAATTTAGAGGAAGATTTATCCAGAAGAGATTTTACAGTTAACGCAATGGCACTGGAAATTCCGATTTCCAAATCCCAAACTTCTAAACTTATTGATCCATTTAAAGGTCAAGAAGATTTGAAGAAAAAAATAATTAGGACAGTTGGCGATCCTTTAAAAAGATTTAACGAGGATGCTTTAAGGATGATTAGAGCTGTCAGATTAGCTATAAGGTTAGGTTTTTCTATTGAAGAAAAAACATCTCAAGCAATCAAAAAAAATTCTGATTCTTTAAAAATTGTTTCAGCCGAGAGAATCAGAGACGAATTGATTAAAATTATAGATAGTGAAAATGCAGCTCAAGGAATCGAGCTGTTAAGAGAATTAAATCTTTTAAAATATGTTATTCCCGAGTTGGAGCAAGGATATAAGGTAAGTCAGAATAAGCATCATATTTATGATTGCTACGACCATTCTTTGAAATCTTTGGAATATGCGGTCAAAAAGAATTTTAATCGATATGTCAGAATAGCTGCTCTACTGCACGACGTAGGTAAGCCAATTACTAAGAGAGGTAAAGGCAAAGATGCCACTTTTTATGGTCATGAAGTAGTGGGAGCCAGGATGACACAAAAGATTTTAGAACGATTAAAATTTCCCAAAAAAGATATTGAGAAAATTACCAATTTGGTCAGATACCATCTTTTTTACTATCATCCTGATGAAGTTAATGAGTCGTCAGTCAGAAAATTACTTTGTAATGTCGGACAGGAAAGCATAGAAGAGTTGATTCAAGTGAGAATGGCAGATAGAATAGGTTCCGGTTGTCCTAAGGCCGAGCCATATAAATTAAGGCATCTCAGATATATTATTGAGAAAGTGTCTAATGATCCTATTTCTGCCAAGATGTTAAAATTAGATGGTAATGACATAATTAAGATTTTAAATATAAAACCCGGACCGAAGATAGGGCAAATTCTAAATGTTCTGTTAGGTAGTGTTTTAGATAATCCTTCCAATAATAAAAAGCAGGACTTAGAAAAAGAAATTAAAAGATTGGGACAATTGTCTGAAAAAGAGTTAATTGAGTTAGCCCAGAAAGCCAAACAGGAAAAAGAAAAGATTGAGACCAAAAAAGACGAAATGGTTAAACAGAAATATTGGGTAAGTTAATCCGGTAATAAATTATTACCTTACTTAGATATTTTGGAATTTGTTTAGAAATGAGGATTTCGGATTTAGAAATTTATTACTACAGGGTGTAGTCCAGTAGTTAAGACGCCGGCCTCGGGTGCCGGAGATCGAGAGTGCGAATCTCTCCACCCTGACGGGCCTATAGTCCAATGGCAAGACGCCACATTCGCATTGTGGAAATGGGAGTTCGATTCTCCCTGGGTCCACCACTTTATAAAAAATTAATAATTAACCAATAATAATTAACCAATAAAATATGAATAAAATTGGATTAATAGTTGATGAGGGGGCTGATTTGACCCCAGAAATAATAGAGAAATATCAGATTGCAGTTGTTCCTTTAAAAGTAGAGTGGCCGTCGGAAATAATGGAATTACCTGGCGAAAGTATTTTTCACAAAATGCGAGAAGCAGATAAAAGAGGGGTAAAAATATTCTGTAAAACATCCCAACCATCGCCTAAAGATTTTTTAGATATTTTTAAAGCGCAATTAGAAAAATTTGATAAGATCATCTGCACTACCGTTACCTCTAAACTATCAGGGACATACAACTCAGCAATTCAAGCAATTAGTTTTCTGCCTGAAGAGCAGAAAAACAATGTTTTTATTATAGATTCTCTAAGTGCAGTCTGCGGTGAGGGACTTTTAGCCTTAAAAGCCGCTGAATTGATCAATAACGGAAACGATATTGAAATGATTGTTAAAGAATTAAAAGAAATGCCATCTAGAATTCATCTTTATGCGATTCTCGAAGATCCTAAATGGTTGGAACATGCCGGCCGTATTTCTCCGATGGTAGCCAGTTGGATTAGAAAAGCAGCTAATTTTGGCGTTAGGCCAATTTTAGGATTTAAAGAAGGCGTACTTAAGCCAATTGGAGTTAAAACTGGAGTTAAGGATGTGCCTGAAGCTTTGTTTAAAGAACTTGAGTCTAAAACAAAAAAACCTCGCCAAGAAGGAAAGAAGATTAAAGTTTTTATCTCTCATATTATTAATTTAGAAGGAGCTGAAAAATTAGGAAAGTTAATTAAAGAAAATTTAGACAATACAGAAGTTGTTTTAATTTCTTTAGCTGATTATGTCGTTGGAAGCATCGCTGGCCCGGGACTTATCGGTCTTGCTTGGTATGCCGAATAATATTAATAAGCAAGCTTGCTAATTGTTAATAATCCTATTAATTTTAATAGGCGTCTTCTAAAGTTCCCACACCATCACCTAAATCATTTAAGGTGATGGTTTTTTCTTTAATTTTTAAAATCAATTCTTTAGGAATAACACAATACTCAACATAAGTTAATGATCCTCCGCCTTTCATAACAAATTGTTTTTTAGCGTAGGCTTCCAAAACAACTTTAGCGTAATTGTTTTTGTCCTGTCCTTCCAATGTCCAGATTAAAGAATTGTCAGATCGAGATATTTTTAAACTCGGTTTGCTGAATTTAATAATTTTATTTTCATTATTATCATAAAAATCTATCGATCTCTCAACATGTATTTTTTTAGGCCGAATATCGGAAAACCTTAACATAGATCCGTTTTTAAAAATTATTCTGACCCAGTTATAAGGAAAGTGAGGAGCGATACCGACAACTTTTTGTAAATGGCCGGTTCCTTGAAATGTTTTTCCAAAAATAGTTCCGGAAACATCGGGATAAAGATTAAAATAACCGACTCCGAATGGTGGCCAGAAAATGCCGTAAGCTTCTTTGTTTCTTTTGACTAAAGTATTTTCGTGACTGATGTTTAAATCAATAATATCACCCACTGTCAATTTATAAAAAGGAAAACTGCCTTCAAAAATCAATTTATTGCCGGCAATTTCAGTAATAATTTTTTTATCAGTTATTTTGACAATTCCATTGGTGTTGCCCAGGTTGATCATCTTGTTTCCATCGTAAAGCCAGCCGGTTACAGCTGATTTTATTCCATCTTTCCCTAAATCTTTCAGTGTCATCTTAGTATCATCAATCCACATTTCTTTGCCATATTTTCGACAAATCATTAACATTAGTTGAATTGGTTTTGGTCCATCATTATCTAAAAAAAGAAACCACCAGTATTCTTTGCCAAATGGTGGCAGTGCCTCAAAACTATACATTATCTGGTCTATTAATTTTTGATCGATATCAGGTCCTTGTATTCGAGAAGTTTTCCTGAGAAGACTATAAGTTTTTTTGAGTCCTGAAATATTAAATATTTTCATTATTCAAAACAAGGTAAATTCTTTGAAAAGCAGTGATGTTAGACAGAATAGCTAAAATAATAATACAAAATAGCGTCCAATTAAAATTAAAGATACCGAATAATATGGCTAAAGATTCTAAAATCATTCTTTCTCCCCGGCCAATCAACCCCTTTTTTAATTCGGTTTTTAATATTTCTTTTTCTTTTCCAGCTGCTTTAGCATAAGTGGTCATAAAAGAACCGAGTAGGGTAAATAAAATCCAGACATAACTGGGAAACAATAGTTTAGGTAAGGGTAGAAATAAGAAACTGAACAAAACGATTGCCTCAACATAGCGGTCTAAAATTGTATCCAAATAAGCTCCTTTATTGGAAGCAGTGTTGGTTTTGCGCGCCACAGCACCATCAACAAAATCTAAAAAAGAAGTTGTTATTAAAAAAATTAAAGCAACTTTGAGATTGCCGGAAATAATAAATTTTAAAAAAAACAAAGCCATTAAAATGGCTAAACCAGAATATTGATTAGCAGTCAAAAACTTAGAAAAAAAATCACCGACTATTGCTTCTAATTTTTTAAATTGTTCTCTTTTTTCTGATAACATGGGTTGTTATTTTGTGTAATACTTTATTTTTGCCCAACTTCTCTGTAAGAAAGCAATTCCTTTTAAAAAGATATTGGTTTCTTTTCCTGATGGCTTACATCTTTTATTCTTAATTTGTTCGAATATCTGGCTGATTGATAATTTTTCTCCCGGAATTTCTAAAAAGGCTTCACCAACAAACATTGAGCTGTGAGCATCAGAACCAGCGGTTATTGCAAAATTATGTTCCTTAGCCAAAGATAGAGCTTTTTGGTTATTATTCTTAAAAATATTGGCGTTTAAAACTTCTATAGCATCAATATGTTCAATGATATTTTTTAAATTACCGTCAAAAGAACAGCAAAGTCCGAATGGATGCGGTATCACCACCAGTCCACCAGCTTTTTTAATTTCTAAAATTGTTTCCAAGACTGAAAGTCCGTTAGGAATTATTGTTTTAACATTTAAACCCAAAATATCGCCTTCTTGGCTTTTTATCTCAATTCCCGGGATAACCAGAATCGGCTTGTCAAAGGCCGCTTTAATTGCTTCAATTGCTCCATTTATTTCTCCATGGTCGCAAATAGCAATACAGTCAAGCCCTTTTTGAAGAGCTGCTTTGACTATTTCCTGCGGAGAAGATATGCTATCGTAAGAATAATTAGTATGAACGTGCAAGTCAGCTTTCATTGGATAATTTTACATCTAAAATAACTAATAATCAATTTTTGAAATGGATAATTTTGTTAATCTAATCCTACCTTGTTTCTATTTCTTTTTTCCCGCTTATTTGACAAATATGACTCCTTCATTGTCAGCTACTCTAGGGATATTTAAATTTTTAGCTAAACCAATTGACGCAGGTAAACAATTTATGGGCAAACCCTTGTTGGGAGATCATAAAACTTGGAGAGGTATAATTGTAGGTTCGTCAATCGGAATAATGATTATTTTTTATCAAAAATGGCTTTTCATTAATTGTCCGTTAATGCAAAGCATCAGTATTATAAATTATTCCAATATCAATATCTGGAATTTTGCTTTATCAATGACCCTCGGAGCAATTTTCGGCGATTTATTCTTCGCTTTTATTAAAAGGCGTTTAGATTTAAAACCGGGAGCGAAGTTTGTTCCTTTTGACCAAATTAATTATGTTCTTGGTGCGGCTCTCTTTCTGTTTGTTTTTTCTAAAATTCAAATTAATTTATCTGTCTGGTTAGTTCTTTTTGTCTTAACTTTTATTCTACACGTTGGCGCCACTCAAATTGGCTATAAATTAGGCTTGTCTAAGAGCCAATGGTAAGATAAAATTAATTAAATGATATGTTAATTACTTCAGAAAGTTTTTTACAATTATTTTTAGAGAGTTTCGTTGAAAACCTACCCAACCTTATTTGGGCAATTTGGATTTTTATTATCGGTCTTTTTGTCTCAAAATGGGTTGGCAACTTAGTCAGCCGTTTTTTAGAAAAAATTCAATTAGGACAGGCCATTAAAAGAATGGATTTGGAAGAAAGATTAATGACTTCCGATACCTATTTTAATGTTCCTAAATTTTTCGGTCGTATCACCAGCTGTTTTGTAACCCTTCTTTTTTTAATGGCATCGGCCGAGATTATCGGTTTACTTCAATTTAGTCAACTTTTAGCTCAAGCTATTGCCTATTTCCCTAACATTTTTATTGCTTCTTTAATTTTTATTACCGCGGTTTTTATCTCTGATTTCTCCCAGAAAATAATGATTGCTGTTTTGGAAAAAGAAAAAATTACTTATTCCCGTTTTTTAGGTCGGATTATTCGCTGGATAATTTGGAGTTTATCAATATTGGCAATTCTCTACCAACTTCAAATTGCACCAGACCTTATTATGACTATTTTTATCGGTTTTATCGGAACAATAGTTATAGCCGTGGGTATTGCCTTCGGTCTTGGCGGAAAAGACATAGCCACTAAAATTTTGAAAGAATTCGAGGAAAAAATTCGCTAATTTAAACTATGGACTATTTGACTCCCAAGGAATTAAAGAAAATGATGCTTCTATCCTATGAACGAGTTGAAAGAGATAAGGAGGAGATAAATAAAATCAATGTTTTCCCGGTACCCGATCAAGACACAGGGACTAATTTAGCTAAGACTCTGGCTGGGATTCGAAGTGAAATTCAAAATAAAAATTTTAATAGTTTAAACGATATTTCTAATGCCATTTTAACTGGGGCAATGACCACCGCCCAGGGTAATGCCGGTATTATTTATACCGGTTTTTTAGCTGGATTTTTTTCTTCTTTAGGAAAAGAAAATTCTGTCGGACCGCAGCAACTGGCCGAGTATTTTCGAAAAGGTTATCAAAGGGCCAGAGATAGCATTCAGTCCCCGAAAAAAGGAACTATTTTAGATGTGATTGAAGCAACCGCTCAATCTTTTGAACAAGGAGTTTCAACCGAAAAAGATATTATTATTTTGTTTCAAACAGCAATTCAAGAAGCTAAAAAAGCTTTAGTAGAAACGCAGAACCAGATGGAGTTATTAAAAAAGGCCAATGTCGTTGATGCCGGCGGGATGGGTTTCTTAATCATTTTAGAAAGCTATCTTGATGCTTTAGACGGAGTTCAGGAAGAAAAAGTTAAAATTATTATGGACAGACCGTCAGAAGAGGTTAGGAGATTTATTCAAACCATTTCTAATCGCTATGAAATAGTTGCTTTAATAGAAAACCCGAAAATGACTGAAAAGGTCATTAAAGAAAAATTAAGTCGATTCGGTAATAGTTTAGATGTTGTAAGTTTTGGTAATCGAATGAAAGTTCATATTCATACTGACACTATTGAAGAAGCAAAAGAAATTATTAGATCAGCTGGAGAAATCAAGGAGATGAGAGTTGAAGATATGGCGAGAGAATCAGCCGGAGAAGAGTCATTGCGTAATTTTTCAATTGGTATCATTACTGATAATAGTTCAAATTTGACTGATAAGATTATTGAGAGGTACTATATTAAAGTTATTTCTTCTTTGTCTGATCCGGATGATTTTATCAGTGTTTGCAATCAACAGTTAGAAAAATTTAAAAGATTGTTGATTATTGTCAGCTCTTCTAAATTTAATTTGAATTATCAAAAAGCCATGGAGTTTCGCTTAAAACTCGTTGACCCCTACAGGGTTTATGTTTTTGATTCTTTAAATATCAGTTCGGGTCAGGGTTTATTAATTTTAAAAGCCATTGGATTAATTAAAGAACAGAGGGAAATAAGAGAGATTATTAAAATTCTTGATAAAAAAGCTCGGGAAATTCAGACCTATCTATTTTTGCCACTTTTAGCCAAAGTAGAACAAGACAATTTTATCAGGAGTCCTATTATAAAATGGGCTAAAAGATGGCAAAGTATTGGTTTTAAGCCGTTGGTTGGACTCAGAAGAGGCCAATGGGTTAGGATTAGTTCTTGTTTTAGAGCCCAAGACGCATCAGAAGCAATTTTTATAGAAATTAAAAAGCAAACTAAAAAATCAAGACAAAATGGTCAAAAGATCAGAGTAGTTATTGCTCATAAAAATAATATTGAACAGGCAGAATCTTTGAAAAAAAGATTGAAAGAAATAAAAGCTGAAGTTTCTTTCATCAATTCTATAGCTTCAGTTTTTGACCAAAGTATTGTCAGTGGAAGTTTAATCGCTTCCTGGGATATAATAGATGGAAATTATTGATTAAAGAAATGAACAATATAATTTATTCGATTTTGTTCTTCGTCTCATCTTATTTTTTAGGTTCTTTTCCAACCGCCTATTTGATTGTAAAGAAATATTCAAATAAAGATATTAGGGAAGAAGAAACCAAAAATGTAGGTGCTTTAAACGTAATGCGAGTTACCGACAAACCATTACTTTTTCTAATCACAACTTTTATTGATGCCTCCAAAGGAGCTCTCCCTGTATTAATTGCGAAATATTTTTCTTACCTCGGGTACAATCAAATTTTAGTTATGACCATAGCCGGATTCGGAGTAGTTCTAGGGCATTGTTTTTCTATTTATTTCAAAATTAAGGATGGTAAACTTTCTGGAGGCAAAGCACAAGCCTCTTTAATCGGAATATTGTGGGTTTTAGATTTCAATTGGTTGCTTTTACCTTGGGCGGCTATGGCTATTGTTTTTATTTTAGCTACTCAAAGTTTTTTCTTCGGCCAGTTCATGGGTAATTTTCTTCTGCCTTTAATTGGTTATTCATTATCTCCCAATTATTTTTTGGTTTGTCTTTTAATGGCGATTCCAATTTTCATTAAACAGTGGCCAAGTGTTATTCCAGCTCTTAAAGGTGAAATACCTAAATGGTATTATAGAGGTATAAAAAATATAAAAACAAAAAATCAAAATAATGTTTAAGACGATTATTATTGGAGCCGGTCCAGCGGGGTTGATTGCCGGTAAGTATTTGGATAATTCTTTAATTCTGGACAAGAAGAAAGAAATTGGTAAACCAGTCCAGTGTGGCGAGGGTTTAAGTCAGATAGCTTTATCAATACAGGGAATCACCCCTGACCCTGCTTGGATTTCTACGTTTATTCAAAATATTGAGGTAATTGTTCCTTCAGGTAAAAAAATTATTTTGCCGGGCCAAGACGCCGGTTATGTTTTAGATAGGGTTGCTTTCGAGAAGTTTTTAGCAACGCAGTGTCAGGCAGAAATAAAATTAGAAAGCAAAGTAGTTGATTTAAAAAGGGAAAAAGACTGCTGGGCAGTCTATACCGAAAAAGGAGACATTTACAGAGCTCAATATATTATTGGCGCTGATGGTCCCCTTTCAGTAACCAGAACTAAGCTCTTTGGAGGCAAATTCGGGATTTTACCGACTTACGAATATTTAGTTGAACTTGAAAAAGAGGTACTAATATCAACGATAAGATTATATTTTGATAAAGAGAAATACCCTGATGGATATGTTTGGATTTTTCCTAAATCAAAACATACAGCTAATATTGGTTTGGGTGGGTATAAAGAGTTAGATAAAAGATTTAAATATTTTATGGACACGACCGTTGTTCCTGAATTCGGCAATTACAAACTTTTGACTAATAAGAGCGGATTAATTACTTATGGCGGAATGAGGATTAAATTATTCAAAGATAATGTTTTTTTGGTTGGTGATGCCGGAGCCTTGATTGACCCGGTTTTAGGCGGAGGAATAAACAACGCGATGATTTCAGGAAGATTGGCGACTGAAGCAATTCTTAATAATTCCAGTCATCTCTTTGAAAAGAAATTAAAATCAATGTCCTATTTCAGTGAAGACCTAATGTATGCTCAAAAAGTTTTGTACAGTTTGCCCAATTCAGTTTTGAATGAGATTGCTGATATTTCAGAAAACAAAAATCCTCTGGATTTGAAGAATTTGTCCGGACTCGTTAAGTTTTTTTCTAAGTCGAAATTAAGAAGTCGAGCTTGGCAATTATTCAAGTTGTTTTCAATCCTTCAGAGAAGTGGAACCAGTTTTGGATAATTTCATTTAGAAGCTGACTAAAATTGCTAAAAGAACTATAAACATAGCAATTTTGGCTAAATTTTTAGCCTTAGTGGGAGATTGAAAAAGAGAGTAGAAAAAAATTAAGTCGCTGATTAAAACAATTTGTAGGTAAGTACTTTTTAAAAGTCCGGATAAATAAGGAATAGGAGAAAGGATAATTGCCAAACAAATAAATCCTCGTGCTATTTCTTTGGCATTTTTGATTCCCGAACCGATGGGAAGCGTATCCAAATTCATTGCCCGATCTCCTTTAACATCTTCAATGGTTTTGAAAATTTCTCTGCCCATATTGGCTAAAAAAGCCAGTCCGGACAAAATTCCCACTAATCTGAAATCAAAGGTGACCATAGCGCCGAACAAAAAAACAGAGCCAGCTAACCAACTGACCATAATATTTCCCAACAGCCACCATTTTTTAAATGTTTTGGCGTAAAAGAATTCAATTAAGCTGTTGAAAAGAGCTAAAGCAAAACAATAAACATTAGTGAAAGTTCCAAAAACAAGACTGGAAATGAATAAAAATAATCCGTAGCCAAAAGCTGTCCTGGGTAACATTCTTTGACTGGGTAATGGTCTATGAGGAGCATTAATTTTATCTATTTCCAAATCATAATAATCATTGATTACCATACCGGCTCCGGTCATAAGGAAAACAGTTAAGAAAATATATAAAGAAGCAGTACAAAATGGGGCACCGGCAATAATAGTACCCACTACTGCTCCTAATCCGGCTATTAATGATGTTTGCGGACGAATAATCTCAAGATAAGGATTCATAAGCTCAATAATAGACAAAATAGCTAAAAATACAAGCTATCTTTTCTCTTAGAACAATAACCAGTATACTATATAATATACTATTAATAGTTCAAAATTTATTATGCCTGATAATCAAGACAGTAAGTCAAAAGAATTTATCGAGTATCTAGAATCAAAAAAACCGGAGATAGATAAAATTATTGAGAAATATCTTCCCAGAAAAGCCACGCAAGAGTGGCTAAAGTTTGTTTTCGGCGACCCTCGTTATACTTATAGTCCGGACGCGGCCGATGCGGTATTCATGAAACCAATTTGGAATTTTATAGATAGGGGTGGTAAAAGATGGCGACCAGTTTTATTTTTACTAATTGTTGAAGCTGTTGGAGGTGATTTGGAAAAAGTCCAAGATATTGTAATGATTCCGGAAATAATTCACAACGGAAGTATTATCGTTGACGACATTGAAGATATGGGAGAATTAAGAAGAAATGAGCCATGTCTTCATAAGGTTTTTGGTGTTGACGTTGCTATTAATGCAGGGAATTTTATGTATTTTTATCCACTACTGGCTTTAATCAAGAACAAAGATAATTTTACTTGTGTTATTTTACAGAAAGCTTATGAAACTTATGCGCAAGAGATGATTAATATTCATCTTGGTCAAGGCACGGATATTTTTTGGCACAATGGTAAGGCAGTTAATATTGAAGAAGATGAATATTTGCAAATGTGTGCTTACAAAACAGGTTGTCTCTCTAGAATGTCGGCTAAATTAGCAGTTATTCTATCCGGTGGCAGCGATCAAGTGGTTGAGGCAGCTGGAAGAGTAGCTGAGACAATGGGAGTTGCCTTTCAAATTCAGGACGATATTTTAGATATAATTTCTGAAGGAGAAGAAAGAGATAAATTCGGTAAAGTGTTCGGCAATGATATTAAAGAAGGTAAAAGAACTTTAATGGTAATTCATACTCTAAAGAAAGCCAGTGATGAAGATAAAGCCAGATTAATAGGAATATTGGACAAGCATACCGATGATATAAAAGAGAAAGAAGAAGCCATAGCTATAATTAAAAAATATGGCAGTGTGGAATATGCTCAAACTAAAGCTAAAGAAATTATGGGAGATGCTTGGCAGGAAGCCGAGAAACTTTTACCTGAATCTCCGGCTAAAAAAAGGTTGGAAGAATTCGTTAATTTTTTAATTACAAGAAAAATATGATTCCATTAATAGGAAAAGTTGAAAAATATATTAATGATAGGGTTCAAAAGGACGGAGCAATTCTATCTATTTTAATTGATCCCTGTGATTATTCCACGCCCCAAAAAGCTATTGAAACAGCTTTATTAGCAGTTGAAGCCGGCACTGATATTCTGGGGGTTGGTGGCAGTACTGGAGCGCAGGGCGAGTTATTAGATTCAGTGATTAAGGGAATTAAGAAAGAAACAGATGTTCCTATTGTTTTATTTCCCGGAAACATTGCTACAATTTCGGCATCAGCCGACGCTGTGTTTTTTATGAGTTTATTGAATTCCAGAAATCCTTATTGGATTTCTCAAGCTCAAATGCTGTCAGCGCCGATGATTAAAAAAATGGGCATAGAAGCTTTGCCCACAGGTTATATTTTAGTTGAACCAGGAGGAACTGCTGGCTGGGTTGGTGATGCCAATTTAGTTCCCAGAAATAGGCCGAAACTCGCAGCTGCTTTAGCTCTTTCAGCCCAGCTTGCTGGTAGAAGAATGGTCTTTACCGATGCCGGCTCAGCTGCTTTTGATCACATTCCTTTGGAGATGATAACAACTGTCAGAAAAGCAATAGATGCTATTTATATTGTTGGTGGAGGAATTAGAACTCCTGAACAAGCCGGTAAAGTTGTTGCGGCCGGAGCTGATTGTTTATCTATTGGTACAGCCGCTGAAGAAACTAAAGATGTAAAAGCATTAGTTAAAGAGTTTGTAAAAATTATCAAACAAAAAGGCAAAGAAAAAATAGAAAA
Source organism: Patescibacteria group bacterium (assembly GCA_018813025.1). Classification (GTDB taxonomy): domain Bacteria; phylum Patescibacteriota; class Minisyncoccia; order Minisyncoccales; family DG-74-3; genus JAHJCL01. The sequence continues at coordinate 4,651 of JAHJCL010000013.1, read as the reverse complement.
AGGATTAATTAGATAATACTAATTTCAATATTTATTATCTTCAAATCATTATGTTAAATATTTTTTTCATTATTTTATCTTATCTTTTAGGCTCTTTTCCGTCTGGTCATATTATAACTAAACTTTCAGTTCAAAAGGACATATTGGAAATTGGTTGGAGGAAAACATCTGGTTCAAATGTTTTTAAAAATATAGGTATTTGGCAAGGAGCTTTAACCGGTCTTTTAGATATTTTAAAAGGATATCTGGCTGTCAGATTAGCTCAGTATTATGGTCAGCCGGATTCAATACAGGTATTATGCGGAGTGGCAGCTGTTGTCGGCCACAATTGGTCTTTATTTTTAAAATTTAACGGAGGCCGAGGAATAGGAACTTTCGGCGGTGCTTTATATGCTTTTTCGCCGGTTGTTTTTAAATTTAGTTTAATTCCCTTCCTTTTATTAGGAATTATTTGGAATTTATCTATTGGAACTATTGTTATGCTGGTTTTAGTCTTTTATTGGGGTAATAAATTCGGTTTATCAAATTCAGTGGGTCAATTAGTCCAATTATCTTTATTGCCGATTTTTTTAAAACGCCTTAGCCCAATTAAAGAATTAAAAGATCCGGCAGTAAGAAGAAAAGTTTTATTAAATCGTTTAATTTTTGACGACGATTTTTACAAGGACTGGAGAATTAAAAGGATAGTAAAAAAATTGACAAAGAATTAACTTCTGTTATTATTACATAACAGTCCGTTTTAAAACGGACTTTTTGCAGAAATAATTAAATTTTTCAAATAAGAACCATTCGTCGCTTCGCTCCTCAGAACCTTGTTTTCTCACTTCGTTCGAAAATTAAAATTAAAAAATTATGATTGAAATAAGAGATTTTATATCAGCGGTTCATCAAATTTCAGAGGAAAAAGGAATTTCCGCTGAAAAGGTTTTTGAAACAATTGAACAAGCAATAGCCGCTGCTTATAAAAAAGACTACGGGGAAAAAGGACAGATTATTAAAGCTAAACTTGATACGCAGTCAGGTGCAGTTAAGTTTTGGCAAGTCAAAATAGTAGTTGATCAAGATTCTCTCTATTCAGAAGAAGAAATAGAAGATTTGAAAGACAAAAACAAGGAAGAAGATGAAGCTGACGGCAAAAAAGTTAAATTTAATCCGGAAAAACATATTATGCTTGATGAAGCTAAAAAGATTGATGAAAAAATTAAAGTTGGTGAAGAATTAGAAACATTTTTGGAATCTAAAGAAGATTACGGACGAATCGCCGCTCAAACTGCTAAGCAGGTTATAATGCAAAAATTAAGAGAGGCAGAAAGAGAAAATGTTTTAAGTGAATATAAAGATAAGGAAGGTGAAATTTTATCGGGTATTGTGCAAAGAATTGAAGGTAGAAATATTTTTCTAGATATTGGCAAGACATTAGGAGTATTGCCCAAAGAAGAGCAGGTAGCCGGAGAGTTTTACAGACCCGGTCAGAGATTAAAGGTTTTCGTTATCCAGGTAGAAGATACCCCTAAAGGGCCAAGAGTTTTTCTGTCTAGAGCTTATCCTAAATTAATTTCCAAATTATTTGAATTAGAAGTCCCGGAAATAGCTGATGGACAGGTTGAAATCAAGGCTATTGCCAGAGAAGCCGGTTCTCGTACTAAAATTGCCGTGACCTCAAATACTGAAGGAATTGATCCTATCGGAGCATCTGTTGGCCAGCGGGGAACAAGAGTTCAGGCAATCATTAATGAATTAGGGGGAGAAAAAATAGACATTATTGAGTGGTCTGATGATCCGGCTAAATTTATTTCTAACTCCTTATCACCAGCTAAAGTTTTAGAAGTGGAGTTAATGCCTAAAAATAAAGTTGTTTGTATTGTCCCTGAAGATCAACTGTCTTTAGCTATTGGTAAAGATGGTCAAAATGTAAGATTAGCTGCTAAACTTACTGGTTGGAAAATAGATGTCAGAGGCCAAGAACAAAAAGAAACTGGAGATGAAACCCAGGAAGAAGTAGGAGAAAAAACAGAAGAAAAAACAGAAACATCAGAAATATCAGAAGAAAAAAAAGTTAAGAAGTCAGTTAAAACTAAAAAACCAGCCAAACCTAAAAAAACAAAAGAAAAAAACACAAAAGAAGAACAAGAAAATTAAAAAAATAAGAACCTTTCGCTTTGCTCAAGAACCTTGTTTTTCTTAAAAAATAAATAAATTTGTTTTCAATAAAATAAATTTTTTAATAAAAATGAAAGAAGTAATTATTATTGGTCATAAAAATCCCGATACTGATACCATTGTTTCTTCTATTTTACTGGCTGAGCTGATTAATCAGACTCAAAAACCAATTAAAGGAAAAGCAATAGCTAAAGCATCGGGAGATCTTAATAAAGAAATTCAATTTGTTTTGAATTATTTTTCTCAAAATATTCCCCAAAAAATTGATTCTTTATCTTCCCAAGATGTATTTTTGGTAGATCATGGCGAATTCGAACAATCAATTCAAGGTATTGAGCAGGCTAATCTGGTTGGAGTAATAGACCATCACAAGATGGGAGGTATTGTCACCAGTTCTCCAATTTTTTATCGTTCTGAACCTAAGGGCAGTACAGCTACGATTATCGCCGAAATGTTTTTTGAAAATCAAATTGTTTTAAATAAAAAACAAGCCGGGCTTTTATTAGCAGCTATTATTTCCGATACATTAAGTCTTGTTTCTCCGACTACTACCCAAGAAGATAAAGATATGGCTAAAAAGTTGATTGATATTTCCGGAGAAGATATGGACAAATTAGCTGAACAGATTTTTGAAGCCAAATCTGATATTTCTGGAATTTCCGGTAAAGAGTTGATTAGCAGAGATTGTAAAAATTATGAGGCTGGAGAAAAGAAGTTCGGAGTTTCAGTATTAGAAACCGTCCTTCCTCAAAAAGCCGAGGATATTCAAGACGAAATATTTACTGCTTTAGAGTTAGTTAAGAAAGAAGACAATCTGGATTTTATTTTTTTTGCTTTAGTTGATATTTTAAAACAGGAAAGTAAAATATTTTTATTAGAGCAGGAAAAAGTAGTAGCTGAATCCGCTTTCAATACTAAAGCAGTTGGTCGGTTTTTAATATTACCTGGAGTAGTTTCCCGTAAAAAGCAGTTGGTCCCATCAATTATTAATTTTTTAGAACAAAAGTGAAATCATCTATCCAAAAAATATCTCAATCTCAAATTGAATTAACTTGCGAGATTCCTTTTGATGAGTTCGAAAAATTTATTCAAAAAGCAATTATAGATTTAGGTAAAGATTTAACCGTTGCCGGTTTTAGAAAAGGAAATGCGCCTAAAGAAGTAATTGAAAAAGAAGTCGGACAAGAAAAAATATTATTAGCAGCTGCCGATCATGCTATCCAAGATTCCTATTTTAAAGCAAGACAAGAAAATAATCTTGAAGTAATTTCTTCTCCTCAAGTTGAAATTTTAAAATTAGCTAAAGATAACCCTTTTGAATTTAAGGCTAAAGTTTATGTCTTGCCTAAGTTCGAATTGCCTAATTATGAGCAGATTCTCTCTAAAATTGAACAAAAAAAAGTAGAGGTCACGAAAGAAGAGATAGAGAAGGTTAAACAAGAAAAAGTTAAATGGGAAAAAGAAAGATTGAGGCAGGAAATACTGAAAAAAATAGCTAAAGAAGTAAAAGTGGAAATTCCTTTGGTTTTAATTGAACAGGAACAAAAAAGAATGTTGGAAAATTTGAAAAATAGCGTTCTACAAAGTTTACAGACAAGTTTCGACGATTATCTTAAAAAAATTGGAAAAACAGAAAAAGAAATTTCAGATTCTTTTTTCCAAGAATCACAAGAGAAAATTAAGATTTCTTTAGTTTTAAGAGAGCTTGGTCTTAAAAATAATATTTCAGTCAGCGATCATGAAGTGGAGCAAGAAATAAAGAAGTCGCCTTTCGCTGATTTGGCCAAACAGCCGATTGACCCGGAACAGGTGAAAAGTTATACTAGAGAAGCATTAATTAATGAAAAAACTTTCCAACTATTAGAAGGTTTTTTAAAAAAGTAATTTCTTAAGAATATGGTTTTAATTCCAACAGTTATTGAAAAAACAACTAAAGGCGAAAGAGCTTATGACATCTACTCCCGTCTTTTAAAGGATAGAATTATTTTTTTAGCTGGCGTAGTTGATGATAATTTAGCCAATTCAATAATAGCTCAACTTTTATTTTTATCTTCCCAAGACCCCAAGAAAGATATTAAGCTTTACATCAATACTCCAGGCGGTTCGGTTACAGCCGGATTAGCTATTTATGACACTATGCAATATGTTAATTGCCATATTTCTACAGTTTGTATTGGTTTAGCAGGTTCGATGGGAGCAGTATTATTAGCGGCCGGAAGTAAAGGTAAAAGATTTACTCTTCCTAATTCAGAAATTTTATTGCATCAGATTGCAGGAGGAGTTAAAGGCCAAGCATCGGAAATTGAAATTACGGCAAAACAAATAATGAAAATTAATGCTAAATTAAATAAAATTCTATCTCAACACACCGGTCAGTCGTTAAAAAACATTGAAAGAGATACTGACAGAGATTTTTATCTATCAGCTGATGAGGCTAAAGAATACGGTATTATTGACGAGGTGATTAAAATAAAGAAAAAGTAAATCAATT
>JAHJCL010000012.1 GCA_018813025.1 Patescibacteria group bacterium | reverse complement strand
TTAAATAATATGATTACAAAAATTGAACAATTTAACAAAACACAGTTAAAACAAGGACTTCCTAATATTCGTCCAGGAGATACCGTTAAAATTCACCAAAAAATTAAAGAAAAAGGTAAAGAAAGAACATGGATCTTTGAGGGTTTAGTTTTGGCCATAAAACACGGAAAAGGAATATCATCAACTATTAAAGTCAGGAAAATTCTTTCTGGAGTTGGAGTAGAAAAAACTATTCCCATACACTCTCCTAATATTGAAAAAATAGAAATCATTAAAAAAGGAAAAGTAAGAAGAGCTAAGCTTTATTATTTAAGAGAAGCTAAGGGTAAGAGAGGAAGATTGAAGAATATAGATTTCGAGCAAATTATGCCAGAAACAATCGAAGAAACCATTGAAACAAATGCTCCGGAAGATAAAAAAGAAGTAGAAAATATAAAAGAAGTAGTTGAATAAAATAGAAAGCCCGGGTGGCGGAATTGGCAGACGCGCTACCTTGAGGTGGTAGTGAGCATTAGCTTATGGGAGTTCAAGTCTCCCCTCGGGCACTAATTTCTAAATAAAGGACATTTGGCGCAGTTGGTTAGCGCGTCGCGTTTACATCGCGAAGGTCGGGGGTTCGAGTCCCTCAATGTCCACACTTCGACTTGCTTTAGTTTACTTATAATTTATGCCGGGGTAGCTCAGTGGTAGTAGCGTCTCTCTGAAAAAGAGAAGGTCGATGGTCCGATTCCATTCCCCGGCACAAGTCCAGTTACGACTGGTATAGGCGGGAGTAGTTCAGTGGCAGAACGTCTCGTTGCCAACGAGAAGGTCGCGGGTTCAAATCCCGTCTCCCGCTCCAAAAACTATTGACATATATTGAAAAATATAGTATGATGTAGTAACCCCTGAAATAAAGGGGTTTTGTCATACAATTACTTATGAGTCAAAATAACAAAGAATTTTACATCATAACACTAATAGTTCTGGGAATAATTATCAGTTCTCTCCCTGTTTTTGGTTCAAAAACCTTTAATCAAGAAGAATTGTCTTCTCTTAATGTATTTTTAACAAATAAACTGGCTATGACTGAACAAAACACTCTTTTACCGATCAACAGCCAATCAGAAAATATAAAGATGGATGTTATAGCTACCGCTTATTCCAGCACTATATGGGAAACTGATGACACTCCATTTGTAACAGCTTCTCAAACTCAAGTAAGAGACGGAATAATAGCTAATAACCTCTTGCCATTCAACACCAGAGTGAAGATACCGGAATTATACGGAGACAAAATTTTTGTTGTTGAAGATAGAATGCATTATTTAAAAAGTCCTTATCAGATTGACCTTTGGTTTCCTTCTCGTGAAGAAGCTACTGACTTCGGAGTCAAAAGAACATATATTGAGGTTTTGGATAATTAATCTAAAAATAAGAACCCTCGTCGTTTCACGACTCAGAACCTTGATTTCTCACTTTTCGTTCGAAAATAAAAACCTTTCGCTTCGCTCAAGAACCTTGATTTCTCACTTTTCGTTCGAAAATAAACTAAGTTTATCACAAAACCCGCTTTCAAGCGGTTTTTTATGGCTATAAGTATCCAATATCAACAACTAAACTGGAGATATCAAACGTCCGTAGCTATCTGATTTAATAATGCCAAAAAAGTAGTTACAAAATATAACATTCAGCATATAATGGAAGAAAGTTATGCTAATAAATTTAAAACCTTATTTCAAACTTTTACGACTTAAAGATGCTAAAGGATATTTTTTAATGGCTCTTTTTGGATTTATCTTAGTTAAAGGATTTTTGTTTCTTTTTGAAGATATTATTGCTTTCTGGGCAATAATTTTTTCACTTCTGGGGTTTGGTTTTTCAATAAACGACTGTTTCGATTTAAAAGAGGACAAAATGGATAGAACAAAGAAAAATCCAATAGTTCTAAAAGAAATTAGTTTTAAAAAGAGTTTTTTCTTTTCAATTTTTTTTGCAACCCTTGGTTTATTTTTAGCTAGTTTATTCGGATTAAAAGTCTTTTTGCTGTGTTTAGCTGGGGTTCTCCTTACTTACTTTTACTCATCACCTCCATTAAGATTAAAATCTCGAGTTCTGGTTGATTTACTTTCCCATGGACTTTTTGCCGGTCCCATTATTTTTTTTCTGCCTTTATTAATTTTTCAAGCTCAACTAACTTTATTGCATTATTTAATTGCTTTCTCTTTTTTTTGTTTTTCAATAATCTTGGGGCTAAGAAATCAATTTGAAGATTATAATACAGATAAAGAAGCGGGATTAAAAAACACTGCCTGTATTTTAGGTTATGAAAAATCAGAAAAATTATTAAACCTTTCAGCTATTTTTTATCCACTAAGCCTTTTCCCAATTTTTCTATTGATTCAACGGCAATACTTTTTCTCATTTTTAATTTTTACTTTGATTTTCATTTTTTTGTCTATTTTTAAGAAAAATTATAAACTAGTAAAGAATTACAAAGTACTAGATATTTATAATGCTTTTACCCTCAGTTTAGTTTTGCTATTTAGCTTAAGATAGCCAGGGGACATCCGATGTCCACAGCTATGTTGATAAACCAGGATTATTGACAAAACCCGCTTGAAAGCGAGTTTTTAATTGGAAAAGATTACCAATTTCTTGCGCCAGAAGAATAAACGGCAATAGTTGGTTGCCAACAACAGATACGATCCATCTGTTGAATATTAGTAGGATTACCAGCTGCTGAAGGATCGCCACCAACAACCGATTCCATCGTAAAATGTGTAATAATTATATAATCTATGCCGTTTGATCTATAAAGATAGCACTGAGAACCTTCGTCAAATTTTGGGTCTAGAGGAAGATTAGGAAGCCATAGTTCCAAACCTAATATATATTTATCGTAATTGCCATAGTTAGGACAATGACCGCTCCAAACGCCTGATCCGCCAGCTGGCAAGGGATATTGACCATGTGTATCATAATATAATTCTACTGCCGTTTGAATTTGAGTTATCTCTTGAATTCTCCTTGCATCTCTTGCTTTTTCCCTTGCTCCTTGCATACTAACCAAAACAATACTAGATAAAAGACCAATAATAGCAATGACTACCAAAAGTTCAATAAGAGTAAAACCACTATTATTAGATTTCATATTATTTAAATTGTACTATATTCTAAATAAATTAAAAACATACTATTTTATTTTCGGATAAACTTGGTTTATCCGAAAAAGACTAAGGTTATCGACAAAACCCGCTTGAAAGCGGGTTTTTGTTGTGCCCAGGGAGGGACTCGAACCCTCAAGATCAAAGATCACGACATTTTAAGTGTCGCGTGTATACCATTCCACCACCCGGGCTTATATTTTTCAAAATACTTTCTTTTTTGAGGCCAGGACGGGAATTGCACCCATGTATAACAGTTTTGCAGACTGCTGCCTTAGCTACTTGGCTACCTGGCCTTAATAATTTGTATTTTAACTATTTTAATAACTTTTTCAATATTTTCTCTTGATTTTTTCCAAAAGTTCTTCTACTCTGCCCGCTTCTTTGGTTTGTTTTTCTTCAATAAATATTATTCGGGGAACCTTTCTTATATTCAAATTATGATTTAACTGTTGCTGGATATCATAGATATTTGTTTTTAATATTTTAATGGCCTTATTAATCCAAGAATCGGGAAGACAGCTGATATAAATTTTAGCTTCGCCTAAATCACTGGATACATCTACTCGTGTCAATGTCACTAAAATATTAACAGGAAACTCTATCTCATGTAAGATAATTTGACCAAGTTCCTTTTGAATTAACTCATTAAGGCGTAAAATTCTACGAGACATTTGTTTAAATTAAAATAACTAATTTTTCGAATTATTAAATTCACAATATTTCTTTTTGTTTCTCTTGTTTGTAGACAATTATTTCATCTCCTTTTTCAATCCGACCGGTTCCTTCATATAATATGCCACATTCATCTCCCCTGGAAAGCTTGGGAACATCTTTCTTATTTCTCTGAAGATTAATTATTTTACCCTTACCAATCAGATCTTCGTTTCGATAAACCTCCAATTTAGCTCCTTTTTCCACTTCTCCGCTGTTAATTCTGCCACCGACAATTTGACGATTCTTATCAGTCATAAAAACCACTAGAACTTTAATTTTCCCCAAATCAGTCCTCACTTCTTTGGGTGCCAGCATTCTTTCCATTATTTTCCTGACTCCTTCAATCAACTCATAAATGACGTCTGCCTGAATTATCCTAATTTTTTCTCTTTCTAAAAATATTTCGGCGGATTGATTGATTTTAATCCTAAAACCAATTATTAAAGCCATAAAATCTTTAGCTAACTTCAAATCACTTTCGTTTATTGCTCCTACTTCTGACTTAAGTATCTTTAAATTAATTCTGTCTTGAGGAATAGCTGCAAGCATCTGTTCTATCGCTTCTAAAGAACCGTTGACATCAGTTTTAATGATTAAATGGAGAGTTTTTTGGTCTTCACCATTTTTTTTAATTTCAGGAGCTTTCTTTTCTTCTGTTTTTTTAATCTGATTTTTAGCTGATTCTGAATCTAAAAAAACTTTTAAATCTTCTCCGATTTTCGGCGCTTGTTCCAATCCTAAAATAACTATTGGGGAAGCAGGTCCAGCTTTTAATAATTCTTCTCCCTGAAAATTTTCTAATTTCTTAATTTTACCAATTACCGAAGGTGTGGCCACAATATCACCTTTCTTAAAAATTCCTCCACTGACAATCACAGTAGCTATTGGTCCTCTTTGGCTATCTAAAAACGATTCTATAACTGTACCAATAGCTGAACCTGAAAAATCAGCTTCTATCTTTTCCATTTCAGAGACTAAAAGAATTAAATCTAAAAGTTCATCAACTCCCTGGCCAGTCTTGGCTGAAACGGCAATAGTCGGAACATTACCACCTAAATCTTCAACGACGATTTCTTCTTTTAACAATTCTTCCTTAACTCTCTTTGGATCAGCGCCGAACTTATCAATTTTATTAATAGCAACAATAAAAGGAAGGGAAGCTTTTTTAATATGTGAAATCGCTTCTTTAGTTTGAGTTTTAACTCCTTCGGCAGCATCAATAACTAAGACCGCAATATCAGCCACTCTAGCTCCTCTTGAACGGATAGCTGAAAAAGCTTCATGTCCCGGAGTATCGATAAGAGTTATTTTTTTTCCATCTTTTTCAATTTGATAAGCGCCGATATGCTGAGTAATTCCTCCTGTTTCTTTTTCTTGAATGTGACTTTTTTTAATATAATCCAATATCGAAGTCTTGCCATGGTCAATATGACCCAAGACAACAACCACAGGAGGTTTATATTTAATTTGTTTTTTATTTCCCATTATTTTGTTTAGTGGCTTTTTCGATAGCCTGATTTTCTTCATTTGATAAAGTGTATTCAGAGTTTCCGGCTTTAATCGGTTTACCGTAAATCCTGTTTTCTTGCCTGGTATATAAACTAGTAATCACCAGTCCGTCATTATTATCGTCTAATAAAGCTAGAGAAAAGCTTTGATTGCTTCCAACTTCGTTAAAAGGATTAAACCTGACCATTCCAACTCTTTGGATAGAAAGTTTATTCTTTTTTTGTAAATCAGTAAATTTTTTAGACAAAATTTCAAGATCTTCCTGTGTTTTTTTTAACTCGTACAACACCTCTTTAATATCTTGGGGCTCTTTTTTATTTTTAAAAAAATTAAACATAATAGGGTA
>JAHJCL010000011.1 GCA_018813025.1 Patescibacteria group bacterium | reverse complement strand
AGACTACACAAAGTCAATATAGTCAGGACATTTGGGACTATCGTCTCTTTTTATCAAGAAAATACAGTTCCGGAGGAAAAGAGCTCAAAAAGGTGACCCAGAACTACTATTTAATAGCTCTACGAGCCCTTCTAGGCTATTTTATAGCCAAAGACATAGTTTCAATGCCACCTGATAAGGTAACCCTTCCTAAGGACGCTAAAACTGGAAAAAGCCTAAAATTCCTTAATTTAGAGCAGATTGAAAAGCTTTTACTATCCCCTAGTACTAAAACCCCTGACGGATTAAGAGACAGGGCTATTTTAGAGTCATTTTTCTCAACCGGATTGAGAATAGCTGAACTTACTGCCTTAAATAGAGAGCAATTTATAAATCTGGAGAATAAAAAAGAGTTGGAATTAGGAATTATTGGAAAGGGTGAACGGCCCCGTACGGTTTACTTTTCCGAAAGGGCTTTAGAATGGATTAAAAAATATTTAGAAACTCGTAAAGACAAAGAAAAACCATTATTTATTCATTACCGGGCTCGCAAGGATTCAGATGCTCGATTAACCAGCCGCTCCATAGAAAGAATTGTTAAAAAATATTCAATCTTAGCTAATATTCCAATATTTACTACCCCTCACACTCTACGCCACTCAATGGCCACTGATTTATTAACTCAAGGAGTTGATTTGAGGACTATCCAGGAATTTTTGGGCCATAAAAATATCGTAACTACTCAAATATATACCCACGTCACTGATAAACGTTTAAGAGACATACATCATAAGTTCCATTCTGGAAAAAATCTAAAAGAATAAAAAAAACCGTTAGTTCTCTTCCTTAACGGTTTACATCCCTAAATTAAATGTCGCACAATATTAGAAAGATTAAATGACTGGATGTTAAAAAAAGAGCGCGGTTATTGGCTTTGGCCTTACCGCACTTATTAGGTTTAGATATAATAGCTTGTTCCAGGAACGAACCATTCGGTTATGTCTAATTCTTTCGCAATCTCTTGAAAGTGTGTCTTGACTCTTTCTTTCTTAATGGCAGAAAGCTCTGATCCCACAATAATACTTTCAGGAATTCCGTTGAGGTCATTAATATCACAAAGCACCGTATATCCTCTTTCTTGCAGCTTTTCAATTAATGTTTTTACTGCATATGGAAAAAAATTCTTGCCTGGAGGTGATTTTTCTGTTTTTTGCCTTATAATTTTTTCATTACGATCAAATCTCTGAAAAACTCCTTTCATTTCATCATTCTCCTTTAACTGTTTTTATTTTACTGATATCAGAAAAAAAGTCAAGCCAGATAAAAATCTAAAAGAATAAAAAACCGTTAGTTCTATACCCCAACGGTTCTCTCTTACCTATTGAATATCGCACAATATTAATAAAAATAAGAACTATTCGTAGCTTCGCTCCTCAGAACTTTGTTTTTCTCACTTCGTTCAAAAAATAAAAGACGCATTTTTATATAAATTAATGCGCCCGGATAGAGACCGACTTCATCTCTTAAGTAGTAAATAACTCTTTGTAAAAAGTTACCCATAATTAAGTCGGTCAAGTCTCTTTGTACAGATCCAATACGGTCTACATTCCCCCTCCCATGCACCCGCCGGATCAGTTTCTAATATATCACAAAAATTAATTTTATCAATAAAAAATTCCGAAGAAAAACTTCAGAAATTGATGATGTCAGACCTCTTCAGTTTTAATACTATATGAACTTTTTTATAAATTCTTTTTTCATTTAAATCTATGGTTGAAAAAGTTCTTCCGGCAGAAAACGGACATCTTTTACTCCTGAAAACTGTTGAGCGGTTTTTTTAATTTGATTCCATAGTATACCAACTCTACAGGACCCACCACCGGTTAAATTCAAAGGATCATTAAATTCAAGGGTAAGTGTTCCGTCTTTTAAATTCGCACCAATTAATTTTAGTCCTTTCAAGGGAAACATCGGAGAGAATCCGGCTTCTTTTTCTTCCGGCGTCAAATTGCCTTGAAGTAATAAATTAATCGTATCTTGAATTGGTGTTTGAGTTAACGCAATCTCTCTGGAGATCGGTAAAATAGCTTCCTGTCCACAGGAAATATAATCAAACATTTCTTGGTCGCGAGATTGATTGTAATAATAAAGTTGAACATTTTGGACAGCTTCAGAAAACTTAATTGGAATTATTAATTCATCGTCGTGTTCAGGAAGACCGGAAGGATTGTCTTTTTTAAAGACCAAAGTCCCCTCTTTAGTTTCAGGAGTTGTAAATTGTAAAACTGCTTCAAATGAAACGAAATCTTCTGTCATCCAATCGCTTTTAGCTTGAGCGATAGTTAAAGCAATTTCTTTATTATTTCCGTCTAATAATTTTATT
>JAHJCL010000010.1 GCA_018813025.1 Patescibacteria group bacterium | reverse complement strand
TAAACTTGATTCGCTCTACAACACCTATATTTATAAGGGACGGCCACCGACACCAATCAGCAATCCCGGGCTGGCGGCTATAAATGCCGTAATCAATTCGGAAGAAAGCGAATATCTTTATTACCTACACGACAGCGAAGGTCAAATTCATCTTGCAAAAACTTACGAAGAACATCTGCAAAACATCGAGGAGTATTTGAAATGAGACACGGGATGAAATACCGTAAAAAGTGTCCCATTTGTCCCAATTGTAAAAACTGACCCCTCGACCCACGTGCCTCAATTTGGCTCTGGCAAAATCCCCCGAAAAGTGCGATAATGCCTCTATAAAGGGTGACTTTCGGGGCACTTAACCCGACTGTCCCGCATTAATAGCACTATAATTAATAGAATTAGATTTTAACGTCGGATTGAGGAGAATCCCACCCTCTCTATTTTAATTTTAAAGTCAGTAAAAAATGAAAACAAAAAACTTACTTAAGATAATTTTTATTATAGTAATTTTGATCGTTATAGTTCGGTTTGGTTGGGATTTCATAAATATAAAAAGTGAAAAATCAGAAACAGAAAATCAAAAAAATCAGGAGAATATTCTCCTAACCGAATTTGAAGAAGTTCAAATAAAAGAAGAAATTGATAATTATTCAATAGATGTGAAATACCCCGAATTTAGCAATATTTCCAATACAAAAGCAATAACTGATGCGAACTCGGCGTTAAAAAACAAAATAGAAGATTCTATCGCCAGTTTCAAAGAAAATATTGTCCAGGACGCCAAAAAAGAACTCAGTACGAAGAATATACTTGATAACGATTATAAAATCAGTCTTCTTACAAATAATGTTGTGAGTATACAGTTCAGTAATTATTATTATATTGTCGGAATGACGCATCCAGGCAGTTATAATGAAGGATTTAATTATGATTTTAAAAATAACAAAGAAATAAAACTAATTGATTTATTCAATTTAGATGTTGATTATTTGTCGGTTTTATCTACCGCTTGCAGAGAGAATTTAAAAAAACAAATCAGCTCCAGTGATTATTATTCCGAAGATATGACTGATTCTGGAACAGAACCCAAAGATTATAATTTTTCTAATTTTGTATTTACAAAAGATGCTCTTACAATAACTTTTTTCCCCAGCCAGGTAGCCCCTTATGTTGCTGGTATTCAAGAAATCAGTATTCCTTTAGTAGAAATGGCAGATTATAATAATAAAAGTGAATTAATAAAATTAATAACTGAATAAATAACTCAGTAACCGAATTTTTAAGTGCCTTACCAATCAGGATTTTACTTGTATAATTTGCGTAATTCGTGGATTTTTGGTCTAATTGAAGTAATAGTCGGTTCTAATTTATTAAAGTTATATCTCTTATGAAACTTACATTATCTATCTTGCCCGAAAAATTCGGTATTTGTCATTTTAGTGAAAATAGTCCCATCCCTGATTGGGCAAAAGATATTGCTTTTTGTTCTATTACCAGAACAACTGAGGAATTATCTATTGTTTGCCCTCAAGAAAAAATTCCAGGAGGAATTATGGCAGAAAAAGATTGGCGGATTTTTAAAGTTCAAGGACCTTTAGGTTTCACTTTAACAGGTATTGTTTCCTCTTTATCTAAACCTTTAGCTGAAGCCGAGATCAGTATTTTTTATATTTCAACATACGAAACAGATTACGTTTTAGTTGAAGAAAAAAACCTTGAGAAGGCTAAGGAAATTTTAAGTGGTTTTTGTGAAATTAAATAATAAAAAAATATCAAAGGATTAGTTGATTAGATTGAGATGATCGATAAGATTTTGAATCAAAAAATATAATTTTATAATTAACTCTCCTATGGAAAAAATCAAAAATAAGTCAAAACCAGACGTTGGAGTTGGGGTTATGATTCTAATAAATAATAAAGTTTTACTTGGGCAAAGACATATTGACTCCTCAAAGGCGGATAGCGAACTTCATGGCGAAGGAACTTGGACAATGCCCGGAGGTAAACTTGAATTTCAAGAAGGATTAAAAGAAGGAGTTATCCGTGAAGTATTGGAAGAAACAGGAATTAGAGTAAGTAATTTAGAAATGATAAGTGTTTCTAACGATAAAGTTCCTGATAAACATTTCGTAACGATCGGTTTTTTATGCGTTGATTTTGAAGGCGACCCGAAAGTAATCGAACCGGATGAAATCACAAAATGGGAATGGTTTGATTTAAATAATCTACCCTCGCCAATTTTTTCTCCAAGTGGAAAAATAATTAAAAATTATTTAGCAAAAAAGAATTATCAAGATGATTAAAATTAAAAATTTTAAAGAATATCAGAAACTCTGTAAGAAATCGGCTAAAAAGTTTAAAGATAAAGAAAAAGAAATAATGACTTGGGGGTTGGGAATAGCTGGAGAGTCAGGAGATGTGGCTGGTTGTATTAAGAAAACTGTTTCTCATAAAAATGATCAGAAAGATGGTATTAAGGAAAATCTTGGCGATACTTTATGGTATATAGCTATGATTTGTAATTTTTTTGGTTGGGATTTAGATAAAGTTGTAGGTGAAAATATTGAAAAACTTGAAAATAGGTATCCAAAAGGATTTAGTAAAAAAGGTTCCAAAAGAAAAGGTGTTGATTGGAACGAAAAATAAGAACTTGGCTTTGCCAGAACCTTGATTCCTTCGGAATTAAAATTATGTTTTTATATGATTAATTCTCCCATAGAGGAAATTAAGAATAAGCTTAATATAGTGGAAGTTATAGGAAGCTATATTAAGGTGCAAAAAGCCGGAGCAAATTATCGGGCGGTTTGTCCTTTTCATTCAGAGAAAAAACCATCTTTTTTTATAAGTCCGGCCCGTCAAATTTGGCATTGTTTTGGATGTGGTTTAGGAGGCGATGTTTTTGCTTTTATTAAACAGATTGAAGGAGTTGAGTTTGGCGATGCTTTGAGAATTTTGGCCCAAAGAACAGGAGTTGAACTCAAAAGGGAAAATCCTAAATTACGAACTGAAAGACAACGACTTTATGAAATCTGCGAATTGACAACTATGTTTTTTGAAAAACAACTGGAATCAAAAACAGGCCAAGAAGTCAAAGAATATTTTTCAAATAGAAAAGTTAACGATGAATCTATTGTAAAATGGCGTCTTGGATGGTCTCCTGATTCTTGGTATGGCTTGGCTGAATTTTTAAGGAGTAAGGGATATAAAAACGATGAATTGGTTAATGCCGGTGTGGTTATTAAAAATGATAAAGGTTCTTATTACGACCGCTTTCGCAATCGTATTATGTTCCCCATTTTCGATTTGAATTCTCAAGTAGTCGGTTTTGGGGGAAGGATTTTTAAATCAGAAGATACAGCCAAATACGTGAATACGCCAAGCACTTTATTATATGACAAGAGTAAAATTCTTTACGGTCTTGATAAAGCTAAATTAGCTATTAGAAAGAATGATGCTTGTATTTTGACCGAAGGTTACGTTGATGTCATTTTGGCTCATCAAATGGGAGTTGAAAATGTCGTTGCTTCTTCCGGTACTGCATTAACTCCATATCAATTGAAAATATTAAAGAGATATTCAGAAAATCTTTTAACCTCTTTTGATATGGATATTGCCGGAGATACGGCAACCAAAAGGGGAATTAATTTAGCCCAGGCTCAAGGTTTTAATATTAAAGTAGTTGTTTTACCCGAGGATAAAGATCCGGCTGATGTTATTTCAGAAAAGCCGGAAAATTTTTCTCAAGCGATTAAAAACGCAAAAGGAATTCTTGATTTCTATTTTGACAACGCTTTTAATCATTTGGATTCTAAAACTCCTGAAGGTAAAAAAGAAATATCCAAAGCGCTTTTGCCGATAATTAAAAGAATTCCAAATAAGATTGAACAATTTTCTTGGTTGCAAAAATTGGCTAAAAAGTTAGAAGTAAGCGAGAATGTAGTTGAACAAGAATTAAAGAAGACTAAGATAGAAGAAGATGCACTTGGATTAGAACTGGAAGAAAAAGAAGCGATTATGCAAAAACCGCGCAAGGACCTTTTAGAAGACAGATTAATTGTTTTATTTATGCGGTCAAAGTCTTTGATGGGTGGGATTGATGATAATTTTTATAATCTTTTATCTCCTCAATCTTTTCAGATAATATCTTGCATAAAAGATGATAAAAAAGTTCCTGATGAATTATCGGAAACTTTTAATTATTTAGGGTTGAAAGCTGATATTGAAGAAGATTTTAACGAGCAAGAGACGCAAGAAGAGGTAATTGATTGCGTTCATGAAATTAAAGCGTTGGCAATGAAGGAAAAATTAGATAAGATATCGCAAGAAATTAAAAAAGCTGAATTGGAGAAAAATCAATCAAAAATTAAAGAATTAACGGAGGAATTTAATAAATTGGCAAAGCAAATATTATGAAAAAAACTAAAAAAGTTAAAAAGATTAGAAAAATAAAAAAGATTAAGGTCTCTAAAAAGAAACCAAAGAAAATCGTTAAAAAGATTGTAAAAAAGGTTGCTAAGAAACAACCAAAGAAAATTGTTAGAAAGACTACAAAAAAGACTGCTAAAAAGATTGTCAAAAAGACACAAAAGAAAGCTAAACCAGTAAAGATTAAAACTAAAAAAGCCAAAAAAAGTACCATCCGTTCATATAAGAGAAGAGTACCAGTTTTCCCTGTTGATAAATCAGAGAGATTAACTCAAAAAGGAAAAGAAAGAGGATTTATTACAATTTCTGAAATTCTATACGCTTTTCCTGATGTTGAAAAAGACCTCAAAGGTTTCGAGCTTTTAATTGAAGAATGGGAACAACAGGGAATAATCATAAAAGAATCTAAAGACATGTTGGATCTGACTGAACCCAAAATCAAAGAAAAACTTTTAAAGGTTAGAAAGATTGATCCGGTTCAAACTTATTTAAGAGAAATCGGCGCCTATCCTTTAATTAACACTGAAACAGAAAAAGATCTGGCTAAGAAAATTGAAAAAGGAGATATAGAATCTAAAAATAAATTAGCTAAGGCTAATTTAAGATTAGTTGTTTCTATCGCTAAAAAATATGTTGGCCGTTCGCCCAATATGACTTTATTGGATTTAATTCAAGAGGGAAATCGGGGTTTATTCAGAGCTGTTGAAAAGTTTGATTGGCGCCGAGGTTATAAATTCTCAACTTATGCTACTTGGTGGATAAGGCAAGCTATTACCAGAGCTTTGGCTGATCAGGCCAGAACAATCAGAATACCGGTTCATATGATTGAAACTATTTCTAAATACACTAAAGCCAGCCGAGAATTATTGAAAGATTTGGGCCGAGAGCCAATGCCTGATGAGATTGCTTCGGAAATGGGAATCGGTGTTGAAAAAGTCAGACACATTATGAAAATTTCCCAAAAAACAATTTCTTTAGAGACTCCGGTAGGAGAAGAAGGAGACAGCTCTTTGATTAAATTTGTCAAAGACGAAAAGGTTCTTTCTCCTTCGACCGAAGCAGCTAGAACTCTTTTAACTTCTAGATTAAAAGAGATTTTAGTCGATTTAACCCCCCGAGAGCAAAAAATATTATCAATGAGATTCGGCTTAAAAGATGGAATAACTAATACTTTGGAGCAAGTCGGCCAAGTTTTCGGAGTAACCAGAGAAAGAATCCGACAGATTGAAGCTAAATCGTTGGAAAGAATACGCGAACACGAAAAATTAAAAAAACTTAAAGGTTATTAGTAATTTTTTGGTTTTTAATTGACCTATTTTCTATTTTTTACTATAATTACCGATATTCCGCGGTAGCACAATTGGTAGTGCGGCGCCCTGTTAAGGCGATGGTTGTAGGTTCGAGTCCTACCCGCGGAGCAGGCTAGTGAGGCGTTCCGGGAAACCGAAACGCCTCATATTTTGAAAGCGGTTCGAAAAATCGAAAAGCCGTACCCGTCTAGGACATCGAACTTTATTCGGGACTGAGAAACTCCAAAGAATCGCCATTTAGCCGGTTTTTTTATTAAAGTATTTGACAGATAATTTCTACAGATATAGAATATCAATATATATTGATATTTGTAGAAAATTTATGAAATTAAATTACCGCAAAAATAAAAAAATCAACGGTGAATTAAAAAAGACAATTGATTTTTTAAAAGTAATCTCTGAAAAAAATCGTTTTCTTCTTTTATGTTTATTAAAAAAAGGAGAAATGTGCGTTTGCGAAATATGGCAACACCTTAACTTGCCACAAAATCTTGTCTCTCATCATTTGAAAGTCCTCAAAAATTTTGGTTTAATCAGTTCGCGTCGGGAAGGCGTGAAAATTATTTATTCTTTGAATCAAAAAGATATTAAAAAATTATTTTCTTCGTTATCTAATTTTATCAAATAATTATAAAAATATGACAATAAAAATTTTAGGGACGGGTTGTCCAAAGTGTCAAAAATTGGAAGAAAATACCAAAAAAGCAATTGAAGAGCTTGGCTTGAAAGATGTTCAAGTCGAGCACATATACGATGTTGAAAAAATCATTGAAATGGAAATAATGACGACACCAGCTTTAGTAGTTGATGAAGAAATAGTTGTTTCTGGAAAGATTCCAACGGTTGAAGAGATTAAGGAAATATTAAAAGGCAAAGTACAAAAATAATCTTATGCTAGATTTTTTAATAGAAATTAGTTGGAGTGGATTATATGCTCTTTATAATTATTTAAGCGTTCATGTCTTGACTTGTTTGATTCCAGCGTTTTTTTTAGCCGGAGCATTTAATGCATTCATTCCACAAAAAACAATAACTAACTACATGGGTAGTAAATCTAACAAAATCATTGCTTATTTTGTTGCGGCAACAAGTGGCTTAATACTAGAAGTTTGTAGTTGTACGATATTACCGTTGTTTGCTGGAATTTGGAAAAAGGGTGCCGGTTTTGGTCCTGCTATAACATTTCTATTCGCGGGACCTGGCGTTACCTTGCTTGCAACTCCTTTGATAGCCACAGTGATAGGCACTCCCTTTTCAGTGACTAAGCTTATATTATCCATTATTATAGCCATCTTAACCGGTATTACAATGGAGGCGATTTTCGGCATGGATACGAATAAGGACAATTTTTTAGAAACAGCAGAAAACGATATTAAAAAAGGGAAAAGAAAAAGATATCATACAATATTGTTTTTTGTTTTTCTAACCTCTTTAGTTATTATAGGTACGGCAAATTTAACGAATATAATTAAATACCCATTATTTACAATATCAAGCATCATAACAATAATCTTAGCATTAAAATATTATTCAAAAGAAGAAAACATTCTATGGATGAAAGAAACATTCGGATTCTTTAAAATGGTATTTCCGTTACTATTGGTTGGTGTCTTTTTAGTGGGAGTTATTACACCATTAATACCCCAAGAGTCATTACGACCATACGTTGGAAACAATACATTATTTGCTAATCTTTTGGCTGTTCTTTTTGGAACAATCGCTTATTTTCCGACATTAGTTGAAGTTCCAGTGGCTAAAACATTCATGGATTTAGGTATGCATACTGGACCATTGATGGCTTATTTATTAGCAGATCCAGCCGTATCTCTTCAAACACTTTTAGTTGCTAGTAAGATAATGAAACCAAAAAGAACCTTAGTTTACGCTTTTTTAATAATAATATTCTCTACTACTTCAGGTTTGATTTACGGATGGTTTATAAAATAAAAATAATTTTTATGAAAAATAAAAAAATTATCTTCGGAGTCGCTATTATTTTCTTAACAATAATAGCGGTAATTAAGAATAATAATCAGTCACCAACGGCGCAAACTTTAAGCAACCCTATTTCGGAAGATCAAAATACAAGCACAGTTGTTAGTGATGACAACTTAATGTCTAAAACACAAATTAATGCAGAGAAAATTGAGGTTGTTCATTTCCATGGAACGCATCAGTGCTGGTCGTGTATAACGGTCGGTGAATACGCCTTAAAAACAATTAAGGAAAAATTTCCTGAAGAATATAAAGACGGCACTGTTGTTTATAAGGATATAAACGTTGAATTACCTGAGAATAGAGATATTGTTATGAAATATCGGGCGGGTGGCTCATCTCTTTTTATCAATGCTATAAAAAATGGCACTGATAATATTGAGGAAGATGTGACGGTTTGGCGCCTTGTTACGAACGAGGATCAATATATAAGTTATTTCCAAAATACAATTAACGGTTTTTTAGGAAAATAAATAGAGATTGTTTTTCGCTTTACTCAAAATAAAATGACGGATTTTATTAATTATTTAATTGATTCATACAATATTCCTTTACTTAATGCTTTTCTTTTGGGCGTTCTTGCCTCTATTAGTCCTTGTCCTTTAGCTACTAATATCACCGCTATAGCCTATATTTCAAAAGAGGTAAAAACTATTAAGAATACATTATTAAATGGTTTATTTTATGCAATCGGACGAGGAATTAGCTATACGCTTTTAGCAGTTTTAATTTATTTTGGCTTATCATCTTTTGAAATTTCCAGGATTTTCCAAGGTTGGGGAGATAAAATCTTGGGTCCAATTTTGATTATTATTGGCTTGATAATGTTTGGATTTATAAAAATTAATTTTAGTATTAAAAATAAAAGAATAGAAAATATCAAAGAATGGTTAACAACCAAGGGTTATGTGGGCTCGTTACTTTTGGGGGTTTTATTCGCCTTAGCTTTTTGTCCTTATAGCGGAGTTTTATTTTTTGGAGTTTTAATCCCTTTAGTTCTAAAATCTTCGGAAGGCTTATTGTTGGCACCTTTATTCGCATTTGGTACAGGCTTGCCTGTCATCGTTTTTTCTTTCTTAATTGCCTTTAGCGTACAAAAAATAAATAAATTATTTGGAATTATACAGGAAGCGGAAAAAGCAATACGATATATAGTCGCTTTAATATTTATAATCACTGGATTTTACCACTTACAATTTTTGTTTAAATATTTAATTGTTCTATTAAACAGGTTCTAACATCGTCCAGCCAGGGGAGCTGAGTTGTGGAATTGAGGCCCGAGAGTTTTTCTCGGGTTTGACTTTTCGATAAATGAGTTTTAATCTAAAAGTAAGAAAAGCCGAAGTCGAAAAATAAAAATTAAATTAGAAAATTATGAAAAAAATAGGTTTAGGGATTTTAATAGCAGGGTTTGTTATAGTTATTGCAGGAGCAGCCATAGCCCAGGGACCAGTAAATAGACAATCAGTAGAGGTTGTGCTATCCGACCAAGAAGTTGGAGTACCACAACAAGCCATAGATTCTTCTCCGGTACTTGCAAGAGTAATTGCCCCAACTACATCATCTTGGAGTAAACTTGGTTATAGATTAATGGGTTGTACTGTTATTCATGAGTTACAGGACGGCATCGCCCTGAAATGTCCATCCCAAATAGCCTCCTTATTGAATTTAAGAGAAGACAGGATATTTCACATAATGGACTTAGAGGCAGATATCCAGATAAATGCTGACGATGTCTGGGCTCAAGGGATAGATGGAACAGGAGTAAATGTAGCGGTCTTAGACACAGGGATTAATACAGATCATCCTGAGTTAAGCGATAGCATTGTAGGGTGTGAAACATTTGTAGACGGAACAGTAACCTGTGAAGATGACCATGGGCACGGGACACATGTTTCAGGAATAATAACGGCTAATGGTGTTGATGGTATGGCTAGGGGTGTAGCGCCTGAAGCAGGAATCTACATGTATAAGGTATGTAGTGCAAGTGGCTCATGTTATGAAAGTGACATGATGGCAGCAATGGAAGCAGCAGTATTAACGGGTGTAAAAGTGATGAGTATTAGTATAGGTGGTGGAAACTTTGCGGGAGAAAACTGCGATAGCGATCCATTAGCAGCTAAAGTGAACTGGGTAGTAAGTCGTGGAATCACTGTGGTAGTAGCATCAGGAAATGATCAATATTATGTCAGTAGCCCAGCATGTGCATCTGGAGCAATAGCAGTAGGAGCTGTTGACAAAAATGGCCTTATGGCATCTTTCAGCAATTTCGGCCCGGCATTAGACATCGTAGCTCCGGGAGTAAATATTTACTCGTCTATAATAGATGGATATGCTTCTTGGAGTGGGACATCAATGTCAGCCCCGCATGTAGCAGGAACAGTAGCCCTAGTATTAGATGCTAATGCTAGCCTAACAGTAGATAAGATAAAAACAGCCCTTTACGGCACAGCCGATCCTATTAATTCAGATTCGGTTTGCTATGGAGTGACCAGACAGAAGGGAGCAGCAATTTGGATAGGCGTAGTTGAGTGCACTTCTGATAATTATGGAGCAGGAATAGTTGACGTATTTGGAGCAGTTAACTACTATGTACCTCAAGAACCAGAATGTACGGTGGGTGGAGATTGTGATGATGGATTATATTGCAACGGAATCGAAACGTGCGTGTTTGGATTTTGCCAGTCAGAAACACTAGTAGATTGTTCATATTTGAGTGATCAATGTAATGACGGAGTTTGTAATGAGATTACGGGTGGATATCAATGTGTGGCTCAACTAAAGACAGACGGTACACTATGTGACAATGAATTATTCTGTACAGAAAACGATTATTGCTCAGCTGGAATATGTTTAAGCGGCACTTCAAAGAATTGTGATGATAGTGAAGGATGTACAACAGATTCGTGTGACGAATACCTTGGTGCCTGCGAAAATACATGGCCAGTTTGTAGTTTAGCTAATGATGGATGTTGTGGGCCAGAGTGTGATAGTACAACTGATGTAAATTGCCCAGCAGAAGATCCATGCCTTAGTTGTTTCAAAGGCGTTTGTGATGGTAAGTGTAATCCAGTAAAAGAAGATGCGACCTGCCAGGATTGCCAAAATTAGCGGATAATTTAGATATAAATGAGAACAAAATCTTTCAGTTTTGAGGGATTTTGTTTTTTAAAAAAAATAGAATATATAATAAAGAAGAAAACGCTAATAAGATATAGTTTTTATCAAATAGGTTCTAACATCGTCCAGCCAGGGGAGCTGAGTTGTGGAATTGTAGCCCGAGAGTATTTAATATTGATTTTTAAAATAAATCATATAAGCTGATTTTAGAAACTTTAAAGAGGTGTATAAGAATGAAACCCTACGCATGTTCTGTTGTTCCTCGAGAAGACTTATTTTTATTTAGTCAGATCGAGAAAATTATCCAAGAGATGCCAGACATTGATTTTGGAAAAAATAAAAAAAGAGAAGAAATATTTCTTTCTTGTCATATGATTGTTAGGGCTCTCGCACGTCTTTTTCCCCTTGAGATTAAAGATGGATTCTTTGGTTCTAACACGCATTCGTGGCTGATAACAAAAAATGGTTTAATTATTGATCCATACCCTGTAGCAGTCGTTGGTGGGCCAATACTTATAGAAACAAGATTTATAACAGTGTGGAAATCCTTATACAAAGAAACTTCCTTATCAAGGTCTACCTTATCAGGGCTTAATGGTGCTGATTTTTTGAAAAACGTAGATAGAGTTACTAAAATAATCCAACAAACAATGGCAAGACTGGGAATAAAATCAAACAAAAAATCAACCGCTAAATAACGCGGTTTTTTTATTCAAATTTCTATAAAACAGGTTCTAACATCGTCCACCCAGAGGAGCCGACGTGTGGAATTCAGTCTTAAATTAAAGCTAAGTAAAATAATCGAGTTGTGGAATTGTTATCCGAGAGTTTTTCTTAAGCTTTTTTATTGACAAAATTATAGTTATAGTATATAATATATACAGGTGAAATGATTGACAACAGAAATAAAAGGAGCAATCGGAATAGCTGATTTCTTCGTTAGTATGAAAGCCAGAACAAAGATAGAAGTGTTAGAGACATCAGGGAAAAAAATCTCGATGATTATCAACTCCATTGGAGTGGAAGATGGATCGGGAACAAAATGGCTCTTTAGCAATGCTAGTGGCCAAAAAGGTTACTGGAACGATACAACTCGTTCTGGTTGGATAGAAACATCAAATTAAAGCCAATATACTTTTTCTTTTTATTGGCTTCTTTTTTTGTCTAAATTTTAATAAAACAGTTTCTAATATCATCTAGCCAGGGGAGCCGAGTTGTGGAATTGTTGCCCGAGAGTTTTTCTCGGGTTTTTGGTATAATAAAATAAAGGTCTAGATAATTTGTTAAAAAATATAATTATTATGATACTAAAAATTTTATTAGCTATAGCAGTAGTTTTATTAATGTTGATGGTAGTATTTCGGAAGAAGATACGAAAAATTACCATGAATAAACCCTTATTTATATTAGGAATTTTATTAGCTTTAACAGGGGCTTTTTTAATGTGGAATGCTCATATTTTAGGAGAAAATGCTAGAAGTATCGCACCCATTATGGGTATTGTCGGGATAGGTTTAATAACTACATCATCATTATTATATAAATCCAAAAAAACTCTAAATCAATAAATTATTATCAATTAGCTCCCACCAAACAGGTTCTAACATCGTCCACCCAGGGGAGCTGAGTTGTGGAATTGTTGCCCGAGAGTTTTTCTCGGGTTTTTTGTTTGACAAATTGATTTATGTGATTTAATCTTCTAGTTAGAACACTAGAAAAACAATATTAAGTGAGGTGAAAATCGTGGAAATAGTTAAATTAGTCAGTAATGAAGGAAAAGAACACGGTCCTTGTAATAGTAATTGTCCAACTTGTACAGCACGAAAGACTTGCAGATGGAACCCAAAGAATTTCGGTAAAAAATATCTTCGTGATCCGCCTTCTCCTTACCGAAAAACTTGCAATGATGCTGCTAAACGCTTGAAAGCCATTAAGCCTGCTGATGGTAAAAAAAGGAAGTTCTTTAGTAAAAAACTGCATAATTTACCAGGTAAATGGTTATGGCGATTCTTATGTGACAGTCCACATCATCCTTGCTATCGTCCAGGAACTTACGGAGGTTGTATAACTTGTATAGAAGAACGCTTCCCTAATCAAGAAATTCTTTGGAGCAACAAACAACAAGCGTACATTCTTAAGAAGTAGTTACGAAAAATTTTCTATTTTTCGAAACTAAATATAAGAGGACAATTAAACCGTCCTTTTTTTATTTAATTCAACATAAAACAGGTTCTAACATCGTCCACCCAGGGGAGCTGAGTTGTGGAATTGTTGCCCGAGAGTTTTTCTCGGGTTTTT
>JAHJCL010000009.1 GCA_018813025.1 Patescibacteria group bacterium | reverse complement strand
TTATAGTTTACTAAAGATATATCAAATAGGCAAAAAACAAACCGGATAAACCTGGTTTATCCGAAATAAATTCGTTGGCGGAGAGGGTGGGATTCGAACCCACGTGTCCTTACAGACTCCGGTTTTCAAGACCGGCGGAATTAACCACTATCCGACCTCTCCAAAATCACTTGTTAAAATTAGTCTAATAATTTTTTAAGGTGGGATTCCGTCCTTCGAATTCCACTCATATTATCAAAATTAATATCAAAACGGTATTAATTTCTATCAATGCGGAGGAGGTGGGATTCGAACCCACAGAACCCAAAAATGGGTTACACCTTAGCAGGGTGTTGGAATAACCGTTATCCGACTCCTCCATGGATAAATAGATTTTTTAATTCTACATACAAAAAAAATTTCAGTCAATCTGAAAAATTGGACAATTAACTTAAAAATAAACTATAATCCTATAAATTCTTTAATTTGATTAATAGGAATAGCAATAATTTTTCCCTGAGAATCAATTTGACTCAATCCCAAACATTTGCCTTCAATATCAAATAATGGACTTCCAGCTAAATTATCATCTTCAAAAATATTGGTCTCAATCAATTCTTGGTTAAAACTTTTAATAATACCCTCATTGGCTATTTTTTTAATTATTTTATTGTCTAAAAGAGCTCCTATTAAAAAAACCCTTTGACCAATCCTGATTTTATCTAAATCAGCGAAACCAACCGTAGACAAATTATTTTTTTCAACTTTAATCAAAGCCAAATTTTGGACAGCATCTCTTTTAATAATTTGAAAGGAAATTGGCTGACCGTTAATATAGAAAACAAATTCTGAACCTTTGGGGATTAAATCGTTTAAAGTGATAAAAAGTCCGTCTGAAGTAATTATCAAGCCGGAACCCTCCAAAACATTCCCATTAATCGTTTTTGTCCTGACACCGACTATAGTATTCTCTACTTTTTCAATCGCATCTTGGAGAGCAGTATTTTCAATAATTGTAATTTCTTTTTTTTCAGTGAGATAAATTGGATTCTGTTCTAAACGATATTGGTAAAAAAGAGGTTTTTCAATAAAATATGGCCAAAGAATTTGGTCGGCAAAAATACCACCAAATATACCCAAGATAAATAAAAAGATAATTGTAGTAATTTTTGGCATAATTATTTTGTTCTTCTACCACTTATTGATAATCTTTTAGGTTCAGAAAAAACAACTTTTTCATTATCGGCATCAACTATTATCGTATTTCCTTCTTTGATTTCTCCAACCACAATCTTTAATGATAATGGATCTAAAACCATTTTCTGAATCACTCTTTTCAACGGACGAGCGCCGAAGCTAGGATTAAAACCTTTATTGGTCAACAATGCTTTAAGTGAATCTGAAAAATTCAGATGAATCTTTTTACCCTTCAATCGGTCAGCAACTTTGTCCAATTCTAAATCAACTATTTTTTCGATTTCCGGCTTGCCTAAATAATTAAAAATAATAATTTCATCAATTCTGTTTAAAAATTCCGGTCTTAATTTTTCTTTTAAAGCCTCCATTACTTTTTCTTTCAATGACCTCTTCTCTTTTTCTTCTTTGCCTCCAAAAAATCCTAAAGACCCCATCTGAGAAATATATTCTGAACCCAAGTTAGAAGTCATAATTAAAATACAATTTTTAAAAGAAGCTGTTCGACCCTTAGCGTCAGTCAACCGACCATCTTCTAAAATTTGAAGAAGAATATTAAAAACATCCTGATTGGCTTTTTCAATTTCATCCAAGAGAATAACACTGTACGGCCTTCTTCTAACTTTATCGGTTAATTGTCCGCCTTCCTCATATCCGACATATCCGGGCGGTGAGCCAATCATCTTGGAAACGGTATGACGTTCCATATATTCAGACATATCAAGCCGAATTAAAGAATTTTCATCATTAAAAAGAAAATCTGCTAAAGCTCTGGCTGTTTCAGTCTTGCCAACTCCAGTTGGCCCCAAGAAAAGAAATGATCCCAAAGGACGGTTTTCTTCCGAGATTCCTGCTCTTGAACGCCTAATAGCATTAGACACAGCAGAAATAGCTTCTTTTTGTCCAACAACTATTTGAGAGAGTATTTTTTCCATTTTCTTCAATTTTTCCGCCTCTTCCTCCAATAATTGAGTTGCCGGAATACCTGTCCACTGGGAAATAACCCGAGCTATATCTTCAGGTCCAATAACCTCTTTTAAAAGCGGGTGATTCTTTTGAAGCCGTCCTAATTTTGCCTCGGTTTTTCTTAATTCTTTCAATAATTCAGGAATTTTACTGTATTTTATTTCAGCTATTTTTTGCAAGTCAGATTCAGTTCCGCCTCTTTCAACCTCAAGTTTAGAAACATCAATCTCCCCTTTTAATTTTTTAATTTTAGTAATGGTTCCCCTTTCAGTATTCCATTTATCTTCAATTTCTTTAGTCTTTTCTTTGAGATTAGCTAATTGACGTTCAATTGTTTTCATCCTTGGCTGAATATTTTTTTCTTTTTTAATCGCCTCTCTTTCGATTTCAAGTTTATGAATTTCTTTTTTAAAATTATCTAAAACACTGGGTTCTGATTCAATTTCCAATCTTAAAGAACTCATTGCTTCATCCATTAAATCAACTGCCTTATCAGGTAAAAACCTATCAGTGATATAACGGGCAGCTAATTGAGCACAAGCAATTAAAGATTCATCTGTTATTCTTACTCCGTGATGAACTTCGTATTTTCCCTTAATTCCTCTTAAAATAGCAATAGTATCTTCAATGGTCGGTTCAGCAACATAAATCGGCTGAAATCTTCTTTCAAAAGCCTGGTCTTTCTCAATATATCTTTGGTATTCTTTTAAAGTAGTAGCTCCAATAGCTCTTAATTCTCCTCTCGCCAAAGATGGCTTTAAAAGATTAGAGGCGTCGATAGCTCCTTCAGCACCGCCAGCCCCGACTAAAGTGTGAAGTTCATCAATAAATAAAAAATAACGACCACCAGCTTTTTTAACTTCTCGAAGTAATGTCTTGATTCTGTTTTCAAATTCACCTCGATATTTAGTTCCGGCTACTAAAGCTCCTAAATCCAGACCAATAATCTCCTTATGCTTTAAACTTTCCGGAACTTCCTCTTGAATAATTTTTTGAGCTAAACCTTCAACTATAGCAGTTTTTCCAACCCCAGCTTCCCCAATTAAAACCGGATTGTTTTTGGTCCGGCGGGAAAGAACCTGCATTAATCTTCTAATCTCTTGTTCTCGGCCGATTACAGGATCTAATTTTCCCTGTTTAGCCAATGAAGTTAGATTTCTAGCATACTTTTCTATTACTTGATATTTTGATTCCGGGTTAGGATCAGTAATTTTTTCGTCTCCTCTAATTTGTTTAAAACGATCCAAGACAGTATTGTAATTAAGAAAATCTTTTTCTAAAACAGTGCCAACTGAAGGTAAAAATTTAGCATGCTCTAAGATTTCTTTTGCTCGAGTGTTACTGGATAAAAGAGATAAAAATAAATGCTCAACCGAAATATATTCATCGCCCATTTTCATTGATTCCTGACGAGCTTCTTCTAAAACCTTAGCCATATCTTGAGTTAAATAAACTTGACCGAAAACTTGAGCGGCAACAATGGTAGAAATTTGATCTAGAGATTTTTTTGTTTTTTCTTTTAGATCTTCTAAATCTATTCCCGAACTTGTAATTAAATTTAAAACAATACTTCCTTCTTGAGAAAGCAAAGCAAATAAAAGGTGTAAAGCGTCAATTTGCTGTTGCCCCTTTTTGTGGGCAATCGCCTGAGCTTTTAATATTGCCTCTTGAGCTTTTTGTGTAAAATTGTCTCCAATCATAGCCATTTAATCTTACAATAAATTAATAAAAAATTAAAGAACGAGCAGTTAAATACTTCTTTCTTCTAGAATAATTGAAAATATTTTTTCCTCCTGACCTATTAAAACCTTAAGAGTAATCTCGTCGCCAACATTATAATTACTGATTATTTTAGCTAAAGGATTATTGGTGGTAATCTTTTTGCCACCAAATTCTAGAATAATATCTCCTTCTTTGAGCCCAGCTTTTTCAGCCGGCGAACCGGGATAAATAGCTTTTTCATCGGCACCCTGACCTGAAATTATTAAAGCACCATAATCCACCAGCAAATTATTTTCTTGTTGAACTTCTTGAGTAATAATCACATAACGCACGCCTAAAAATGGATAAACTATCTTACCCAACTCCTTAACTTGATCAATATCTTTTTTAGCTTTATTAATTGGAATAGTAAAACCGATACTTTGACCTTGTAAAGAAACAGCTGTATTAATTCCAATCACTTCTCCTCTAAGATTTAGTAATGGGCCACCTGAATTACCAGGATTAATAGCAGCATCAGTTTGAATGATATCTTCCAAGGTTTCAATCATTCCACCGCCAGAAGCGGTAATGGTTCTACCTAAACCGGAAATAACTCCAACTGAAACAGTGTTTTGAAACTCTCCCAAAGCATTACCAATAGCGATAACAGTCTGGCCAATCTGTAAAGAATCAGAATCCCCCAGTTTGACTGTAGGAAAATCTAATCCTTCAATCTTTAAAATTGCTAAATCCTGAACCGGGTCTTTGGCTAGAACTTTAGCCGGGTACTCTTGGCCGTCATTGGTTAAAACAACATATTCTGCATTATCATCTAATGCCACGTGCTTATTGGTGACTATCATTCCGTCCTTAGAAATAATAAAACCGGTTCCCCCTCCAACTTTTTGTTTTTCTGTTCCTCTCTGCGTATAGGTTGGAATCCTGAATTGGAAAGGAGAATCACCGAAAAGATCTCCCAAGGGGTCAGTATAACTCTGCTCTATAATTGGCACTTCTTTATAAATAACAACACTGACTACTGCCGGAGAATTTCCTTTAACAACATTAATAATCGCCTGTTCTTGAGTTGTTTGAGGATTATATTCTGTATCAACAGTTCCTTTGTCTTCCAGTACAGGAAATTCCGTGTTTAATTGGCTTAAATAATCTTTTAATTCAAAATAGAAAATACTTCCTGAAACAGCTCCAGCTAAAAAGCCGAAAAATGATGATAATAAAATTGAGAATAAAACAAGAGTAAAAGTTTGAGTTCTTAAATTTTTAAAAAACATAAACTTAGGCCTCCATTTGATCAATGGCTCTTTATCCGTTGAAGGGGTTTGAGGATTTATATTATAGTCAATCATGTTTTTTGTAGTTGATTACATTAATTGTATCACTTTTTGTCTTTGGTTTGGTCGTAACCAAAGCGATATTTAAATATGTCAGTTTTAATATTGCCGAATAAAAAGATATAGATACCAGCTAAAATATATTTTAAATATCCCATCAATCTTCCTTCTTTCTTAAATCTTCTATTGGAAGTTATTATCGGTGCGGTTTTTATAAATCCAAACTTGCCAACCTTAGCAGCTTTTCTAATATAAGCATGGTCCTCGGCTAATTTAATGTCTTCGTCAAATCCTTCAATTTCTTGATGGAGTTCTCTTTTGATTATCATTGAATTAAAAGCGTGAGGCATAAAACTTTGACTTATTTCCACCCAAAGATTGTAAATACCATAAAGAAATCTGTCTAATCTGTCGCCCTGTATAAAAATCGGGAAAGAAGCGCAATCTAAATTTCGATGTTCAAATTCAGTAATTAGTTGTTTTAAAAAATTCTTAGGAATAAAAATATTGTCAGCATCCATAAATAATAACAGATCTCCTTGAGCAGCTTTAGCGCCCTCGTTCCTACCCTTAGCCGGCAAACCGCCACTAGCTATTTTACAGCCGAAACTTTTAGCTATTTCTATTGTCTTATCAGTTGAACCGGCGTCGGAAATGATAATTTCAAAATTATCAAAATTTTGTTTTTTGATTTCATTGAGAGTTAAAGGAAGATATTTATCTTCATTTAATGTCGGAATAATAATTGAAAGCATGGTTTTTCTGCAAATTATTTTACAACTTTCAATTTAATAAAACAACTCTTTAGCTTTATTCCAAATATCCGGAAGATTTTGTTTTTCTTTCATCCAATACCACCACTCTGACCCCCAAAAATAAAATTCTTTCAAACCAGTTGTTTTGGCAAATTCAACATTAACTTCAAACTGTTTTAAATTCATTGTTTTTGCCTGTTCATCTACAGATAAATTATAAATAAGATTCGGCCCCCAAGGCTCGGCTTGAAGTTCAACGCAAATTACTTCTTTATTAAATAACAATTTAACGAGCTGAGCTTTTCTCCAGTAAAAAACACCGGGTAAGTGATATTTAATAGACTTGTTTAACTGATTAAACCAAGCCTGTCTGTAAATTGTAGTTCCGACAACATCTCCGAATTGAGCCGCTTGAATCCAGAATGACCCTTCACCGGAATCAGAAATAATAATTGGCCTCTGGGGGTCAATTGATTTAACCAAATTTATCTCTTTTTTTACAAACTCTTTATCGGTCCAAGGGCATTGGCCAAAAGGAAAAAATGGTTCATTTTCTACTTGCCAAAACTTAATTGCTGGGGAATTTTTATACTTCGACACAATCATATTCAACATTTCTAAAATTTCTTCTTGTTGTTCTATTTTTGATTTATCCTTAGCCCACTCGGGAATATGGCATTCCGGCCAGCGCGGAACCTTCATACCGATTACCAATATCAAATTAACATTATTTTCTTCCGCTTTTTTTATCTGCCAATCTAAATCTTGAAAAGAAAATTGATTCTCTGACGGTTCAATTAAATCCCAATAAACAGCCAACTTAATGTTTTTAACTCCTAAATCGTCAATTAGAGCCGAGTAATTCTCTTGCCAATTAAGACCCATGTCTTGAGCTTGTTTTTGAGAAAAATTGATTCCCCAAACAATATTGTTTGAGATGGGAGCTTTGCCAACAAAAAAATAAGTGAAAATTATACCAATAAAAATAAAAATGTAATAATACATCTTCATATTTTATGAGAAATAATATCTTCAATTTTAAATGTACCCAATTGTTCCCCTTCAATAAAAGCTTCGACTGCCGCTTCAGCCAAATATCCCTTTTCTATCCAATCAAACAACCATTGGTCAATATACCTGGGATCTTGTTGTAAAACCCCGAAACCAGCACTCAAAAGCCATCTTTTATTAAATTGCTCTTGAGAACCGATACAAGGCGCGATGATAATTGGTATTCCTAAAGCAGAATAAAAAGATAATTCACTTGGCTTGGTATATAAAATATCCGTTTTTCTTAAACTCTGATTAAACTTTTCAAAATAAGAATTAATGTCTTTTTCAAAAACTATCTCAATGTTTTTATTTTTTTCCAAACCTAATTTTTTGATGTTTTTGTCAAAATAGTCTTTTACTTTTTGCTTGATACCGGCTACTAAAATTATTTTAACTTGTCGACTCCTAATTTTTGAAAATAAACTTTTAATAATTTTAATACCATTTTCTTTCTGAGCTCCAGCGCCACCAACAGCAAACATAATAGTCAAAGGATGATCTGATTTTTCCGGCAATTTACCTATATATTTTTTTACCAATGGAGAGTAATAATGCTGATATCTTTTATTGGGATCAAGATTAATAATGCGATTAGCAAGATCTTTTTTCAAAATATTCATTTTAATTGTCCCAATATTTTCTTTAGGTAAAGGATAACCTGTTAAAAATATATTTTCTTTTTTAACCCCGTATAATTGCAATCTTTCTTCTACTCTTTGATTGGGAGCAAAATATTTAATTCTGCTTTTTTGTGGAACTAAAGAAACCCAAGTCCTGGCAATGTCAGTATCGCAAATAATGCAAAAAATTTCACCGGGATAACCAGAAAACTCTGCCATAAAAGCTGGAATAAAAAAACTAGTTAAAAAGGGAGGAAATTTTTCGTTCTTTTTTTCTTTTGTAGCTAAAACTATTTTTTCAATCAATTGCTTTCCCCATCCCTTTTTAATTGAAGAAAATATTACGTGCAATTGCAAGCTATCTTGAGATAAATCTCTTTTAGGGTAAAAGCTGATAATCTCTTGCAGTTTGTCATATAAGGCAAAAATACCACTGCCAATTATAGGTATTCTGGTAAGGCGAGAGATGAATTCGTAAAATTCTCGGCTATTCTCCCAAATTTTTCGGTCATTAGGTAAAATTCCGGAATAATCATTGGCAGCAATGATTCCATTGCCTAAAGCTAAATGGCGCAAAGGATAGGTGGTTCTTTGGTGGCCATATCCCATATTGGCGGTTACTACCCAAGATTTTGATTTCATGGCTTAATTTTACCTTATTATTTAATATTTTAAAAATTTCAGTTTCTGTTTTTCCTGTAACCGCCAAATTATAAAACTAATAATAAGATATGAAGCCGGAAGAAAAATCCAAGAAACATTATGAAAAGATAAAGTAGCCCAAGAAAAATTAGAAAACCAATCTACTATTTTTATTAAATAGGTCAGCATCATCCAGGCCGGCCAAGATAAAAATTGGCCCAAACCTTGCCAAAATACAGCCGCTACCATAGAAATAAAACCCAAAATAGTAATTATCGTCAAGAACGGTAAAATTAAAATATTAGTTATTGGTGACAATAGTGAAATTTGGCCGAAATTATAAATTAAAATCGGTAAAGCAAAAATTTGGGCAGCTAAAGTTGATGAAAGATTATATCTTAACTGAAATGAATCAGGAATTATTCCAAAAACACTACATAATTTTGATTGCAAAAAAACTAAACCGATTATTGCTGAAAAAGAAAGCTGAAAGCCAATATCTTTAGTCAAAAGTAAAGGATTAAATAAAAGCATTATAGTCGCCGCCAAAACAACAGCTTTTAAACCATTAGAAGAACGGCCAAGATATTGAGCTGCTAAAAAGAAAGTAGCCATAATACCAGCCCTAATAGCTGAGATTGGCGCGCCAATCATTAAAATATAGAAAAAAATTAAAACTATTGAAGAATAAAGCGCCTGTTTTTTCCAAAAACCCAAAAACAAAAGAAAATCTGAAATTAAAAGAGTAAGAATAGTAATGTTCATTCCTGATACGGCGGCAATGTGACGAGTTCCTGTAAGATTTAATTTTTCTTTCCACTCATCAGAAATATTGCTTTCTTGACCAAATATCAGAGCTTCTAAAAACGCCGATTGCGGTGTCGGCATTATTCTATTTAAGCTGTCGGTTAATTTGTTTTTAATATTAATTAAAGTACTCTTTAAAGAATCAGCTCTATTTTTCTCCAATAATTCAATTTTGGGCTGATACATAACCCCAAAAATTCCATCTTTAGCTAAATAATCTTTATAATTAAATCCTTCAAATGGCTGGGGTTCTTGTATGAGACCGGTAATCTCAAGCTTATCGCCATACTTATATTCCGGATAATGCCATTTAATTATTAAAATTTTTTCTTGGGAATTAGTCGGTTGAACCGTTAATTTAGTTGTTTTTTCTCCTTGGTCAGGCTCTTCAATAATTATTCCGGTCAAAACAATTTTTTTATCAAAATACTTTTTCAGTTCCCTGCTTTCTAATTTGATATTTAGTGAATACAAAAAAATTCCGCCAATAAATAATAGGCAGGAATAAAAAAGAATCTTTGAATGAGTCATTTTTTACCTCACTTGGCAAATTTCAAATAAAGGAGAAATTCCTTTTTGGATTTCTAAAAGAAATTCGCGAGGATAGGGCTTAATTTTTTCAAAAGCTGGATCAACTGTTTTTTCCGGTCTGAAGTTTTGCAAAAAATACTTACGGGCTGGCCTTATCCAATGGACAATTTTAAAAATATCTTCTTTCTGATGAATGGTCGGGACCATGGTTGTCCGAAATTCATAATCAATTAAGCCGGTTTTTAAAAGGTAAATTGATTCTTCAATATCCTTTATTTTGGTTTTGTCATGAAAAATCTCGGCATATCTTTCCTTAGGCAGTTTGATATCCATAGCCACATAATCAATAAGTTTTTTCTTTATTAATTCATTGATAATTTTAGGGTTTGAACCATTAGTATCGAGTTTAACCGAATATCCTATTTTTTTTATTTTTTTAGCAAAGGAAGCTAATTCTTTAAAAATAGTTGGCTCTCCGCCGCAAATGACCACTCCTTGAATCAATCCGACTCTTTCTTTGAGAAAATTAAAAAAATCCTTTTCTTTAATTTTGGGCTGTTTTTTAATTTCTTCAGCCAGAACTAATTCTTTAGAATAACACCAAGGACAGCGAAAATTACAGCCAGGCAAAAAAACCGTACAAGCTAACTTGCCCGGATAGTCAATCAGGGTCAATTTTTGTAAACCAGCTATTTCCATAGATTATTCTGCGAAATTATTTTGTAATTGACAGCTGATCCTTCTTAATTTTAAATTCTTTCCTGTCTTTGTATTCTTTTCTTTTTCCTTCATTCCACTGGAAAACAGGTCTGATATAACCAACTACACGAGAATAAACCTCACAGGGCTGTTCCACTGTGCACAAAGGGCAAGTAAAGTGTTCTCCTGATAAATAACCATGAGCCGGACAAATTGAAAAAGTTGGAGTAATTGTAAGATATGGCAGATTAAATTTTTCAAAAACCGTCTTAACTAAATTCTTAACTGTATTGATATCAGAAATTTGCTCTCCTAAAAATAAATGAAAAACTGTACCGCCGGTGTATTTACATTGCAGTTCATCTTGAAGTTTTAAGGCTTTAAAAACATCATCTGTCTTATTAACCGGCAATTGACTGGAGTTGGTGTAATAAGGAATTTTTTGAGTACCGGCAGTAATAATTTCAGGATATTTCTCTTTGTCAGTCTTGGCTTGACGGAAGCTTGTTCCTTCAGCCGGAGTAGCCTCAAGGTTATAGATGTTACCTGTATCCTGCTGGTATTTAACTAGTCTCTTCCTCATAAAATCTAATACTTCCACAGCGAACAGCCGACCTCGACGCGAAGCGATATCTTCACCAATAAAATTAAGCATGGCTTCATTCATACCCAAAAGACCAATAGTCGAAAAATGATTGCCGAAATAACTGCCTCTGATTTTTTTAACCGAAGCCAAATAATACTTGGAATAAGGATAAAGACCTTTTTCCATAAAATTCTCCAAAGCTTTCCTTTTCATTTCCAAACTGTCTTTGGCTAAATCCATAAAATGGCACAATCGATCAAAAAATTCTTTCTTGGTT
Organism: Patescibacteria group bacterium; assembly: GCA_018813025.1. Lineage (GTDB taxonomy): Bacteria > Patescibacteriota > Minisyncoccia > Minisyncoccales > DG-74-3 > JAHJCL01. The sequence goes on along the minus strand of JAHJCL010000009.1, from coordinate 10,249 downwards.
TTGGAAAGATAGCCAATGCGGGGCATATTAATTGTGCAAACTCCAATAGAACCGGTTAAAGGCGCCGAACCGAATAGTCCCCCACCTCTTTGATAAAGTTCTCTATTATCCAAACGCAAACGACAACACATACTTCTGAAATCCTCCGGCTTCATATCAGAATTAACAAAATTAGAAAAATAATTTATTCCATATTTAGCAGTTGCCTCCCACATTGGATCTAAGGCCGGATTATCCCAGTCAAAATCCTTGCCAATTGAAACAGTCGGGATTGGAAAAGTAAATGGCCTGCCCTTAGCGTCTCCTTCTATTATAACTTCATAAAAAGCCTTATTAAACGTATTCATTTCTTCCTGAAATTCTCCGTAAGTTTCTTTTTGAATCTTACCGCCAATCATAACCGGCTGGTTAGCTAAAAAGCTAGGTGGTTTAATATCAATGGAAACATTTAAAAATGGTGTTTGGAATCCGACTCTGGTGGGCACCATACAGTTATATAAAAATTCCTGCATTGCCTGTTTGGTTTCGCGATAGTTTAAATTATCATATCTGATAAATGGAGCGAGTAATGTGTCAAAATTAGATATTGCTTGAGCGCCCGCGCTTTCTCCTTGAAGAGTGTAAAAAAAATTTACCAACTGTCCCAGAGCCACCCTAAAGTGTTTTGCCGGACGGCATTCTAATTTACCGGACACACCGCCGAATCCCCTATTTAGTAAATCGTTTAAATCCCAACCGCAACAATAAGGACTAATGGTGTCTAGATTATGAATATGGAAATCTTCATTAAAAGCTGCTTCTTTGATTTCCTTGGGATAAATTTTATTAAGCCAATATTTTTTGGAAATAGCCGAATTACAATATTGATTAAGTCCTTGTAAAGAATAAGTCATATTGGCATTTTCTTTAACCTGCCAATCCAACTCACCCAAATACTTATCTATCGCCACTATTGATTCGTCAAAAAGAGATGTTGTCTCTCTGATTCTTCTCCTTTGTTCTCGGTAAAGAATATAGGATTTAGCGGTTTCTACCAAACCCTCTAAAATCAAAACCTCCTCAACGATGTCTTGGATTTGTTCAACGTGAAGAGTTTCATCTTGTTTAAAACGGCGGTTTAAAAAATCAACAACTCGCTTGGTTAATTTCTGGCTTAACTCTCCATCACCCTGATTTGTTGCAGTAACTGCTTTAAAAATAGCTTCTTTAATTCTTTGTTCATCGAAGGAAGTTATTGTTCCATCTCTTTTCTGAACCTTTGTAATTTTATTGATTGTCTTGACTGTTTTCTTTGTCATTTTGGAATTAGAAATTGTTAATATTTTTGATACATCCATTTTACTACAACAAAAAAACCGAGTCAAAATATCGGTTCAAAAACGTTTGATATTGTCAACACCTAAAAACCGGTGGCGATAACTGTTACTTTTATTTGTCCTTTCTTTAATTTTTCATTTTGGATTGCTCCAAAAATAATCTTGGCGTCAGGATTAATTTCTTTGGTAATAACTTTAGCTGCTTCGTCTATCTCTGAAAGACTGATATCATCGCCGGATATATTAAACAATACTCCTTTAGCACCTTTACAAGAAACATCTAACAACGGAGAATTAACCGCTAAGAGAGCAGCTGTTTCAGCTCTTTTTTCGCCCTCGGCCCGACCAACCCCAAAGAGCGCAGTTCCTGAATTTTTAATAATTTCTTTAATGTCGGCAAAATTAACATTAATAATTCCCGGTAAAACTATTAAATCAGAAATTCCACAGACAGCCTGGCGTAAAGTATCATCACAAATCCAAAATGCTTCTGTCAACGGAGTATTGGGATCAAGTATTGATAAAAGCTTATCATTAGAAATAATAATTAGACTATCAACATTTTCTTTTAATTTTTTAATTCCTGTGTCAGCAATATTCTGACGAGCCTGACCTTCAAAAGAAAATGGCCGAGTTACAACAGCTACTGTCAAAATTCCCAGACTCTTGGCTAGCTCGGCAACTATTGGACCCCCTCCGGTACCAGTTCCACCACCAGCTCCATAAGTAATGAAAACCATATCAGTATTTTCAAGAATTTTTAAAATATCTTCTTTGTTCTCTAAAGCGGCTTTTCTACCAATCTCAGGATTCATACCAGCGCCAAACCCTAAAGTCAATTCTCTTCCGATTTGAATTTTAATATCAGTTTTAGTGGTTTTTAAATCTTGGGAATCAGTATTAATAGCAATAAGCTCAACGCCGTTGATTTTAGCGCTTTTCATCCGCGAAATGGCATTACCACCGGAACCGCCAATACCGATTACTTTAATTTTTATTGGAGCACTCATATTTTAAGGAATAAAACTTTTGAAAATATTTTTTATTCGCGAAATAAAATCTTTTAAGACTGATGACCTATTCCCCTCATCTTCCAAATCAAAACCCATTAAAGCTAAGCCGCACAAAGTTGATAGGGAAGGATCTTTAGTAAGCCCAATAAATCCTTTCGGTTTACCAACAGTGCAAGGTAAATTCAATTCTTTTTTAGCTAATTCTATTATACCAGGTATTTTAGCTCCACCACCAACTAACACTATCCCCGCTGGAAGAAGTTTATCTTTGCCGATTTTTTTTATTTCTTTATGAACTTCTTCAAAAATTTCCGAAATCCGAGCTTCAATAATTTTAGCTAAATTCTTACGATAAAAAACTAACTGTTCAGGCTCTTTTATTTCTATCTTTTCTCTTTGTTCTTTTTTAGAAAGAGAACAAGCGCCAAATTCTTTTTTAATACCTTCAGCTACATCAATATCTATTTTTAGACCAATAGCAATATCGTAAGTAATATTGCTCGAACCAATCGGTAAAACTGCCAAATGAATTAAATTACCTTCTTCATAAACAGCTAAACTTGAAGTTCCTTCTCCAATGTCTAATAGTGCCACCCCTAATTCTTTTTGACGAGGGGAAAGAACCGATTGGGCTGCGGCGATTGGTGAAGGAATAATCTGGATACCATCAAATCCGGCGCTTAAAAGACTTTGTTTGAGGTTTTCGTAATAAGGAGAAAAAGCACAAACCATAAGCGATTCTACTTCCAATCTAACTCCCCTCATTCCTACAGCTTCTCTGACTTTCTCTCCATCAACTATAAAATTTTTCGGGAAAACCTCTAATATTTGCTTATTAGGAAACAAAGAAAATGTTTTAGCATCCTCTATTACTCGATCAATATCTTCTTCGGAAACTTGCCGATCGGCTCGAGAAACAGCAACTTTCCCTTGGGAATAAGTACAGAATAAATGACTTCCGCTGACATTTACATAAATTGAATCCTGATTTCGTCCAATTTGAGCTTTGATTTCTTCTCTGACTTCAATTAAAGCTCGGGTAACAGCTTGAGGATCAACAACTATGCCTCTTCTTATTCCAACAATTGGCTTTTTAAAAAAAACGAGGGTTTCTAAATCTGAATTAGAACCCTTCTGAACAACTAGAGCTTTAATACCGTCTGTTCCTATATCTAAACTTGTGATTAAACGAGATGTTGCCATTTCTTCAAATAATAATTTTGTTTTAATTCCATTTGATTAAACTTTTTTTCTGATTCCTCGTGAGTATAATTTAAAAGATGCAAGAGACCATGAATAAAAACCGTGACTAACTCTGTTTTGAAACCAGAATCAGTCTTTTTGGAATTCTTTTTTACTTCAGTCAGGCAAATAACAATTTCCCCTAATTCATCTCCCCCTCCGTCAAACGACAAAACATCGGTAATTTTATTCTTTTTCCGGTACTTCCTATTTAGTTTTCTTATTATATCAGAATTTACTAAAACAATTGAGACTTCTTTATCCTGATTTTCTTCTTCCAGAATAATTTTTCCAATCTTTTTAAAAAAAGTTTTTTTAACTGCAATATCGGTTAAATTAAAAACATTAACCATTAACTAATAAATCTTTAACTATCTTGGAAACTAAACTGCCATCAGCTCTGCCTTTTACCTGAGCCATTACTTCTTTAATTACTGAACCCATATCTTTTATTTCCTTAGCTCCCAATTTCTCAATTACTTGTTGAATTATATTTTTAAGTTCTTCTTCGGAAATCTGCTCAGGCAAATATTTCTTTAAAATTTCCAATTCCTGGCTTTCCTTTTGAGCCAAATCAATACGATTGCCTTTAGTGAACATTTCGATTGATTCTTTTCTTTTTTTTATCTCGGAGGAAATAGTATTTATAATTTCGTCATCAGTCAATTGGCTTTCTTGGTCTAACTGCTCTGGATTTAAATCAGGTTTAACTTTACTCAATCCAAATCTTTTTTCTATTTCTTTATTGTTTATAACCGCTGAAAGCATTCTTAAAACAGACATATTTAATGTCTTTTGTTCCTTAATAGCATGCTCTAAGTCGCTCTTAATATTTTCTTTGAGCATTATATTTTATTTCTTTGCCTAATTTTTGTTTTTCTTCGTAAATACTCTTAAGGTCTTCTCGCTTAAGAGCAATTTTTTTCTTAAGACCATCGCTTTTATTCCTTTTGAAAAAACGGCTGCGTCTCATTCTTAACAAAAGTCCGCTCCTTCTAACGCTTTTACTGAAGCGACGAAGCAAAGATTGGGTTGTTTCTCTTTCTTTTTTTTGAACTTCTATAGACATAATTTTGATTAATCGTAATAATTGCTTTTTTAATATGACTAAATATTATACTTTGGAACGCTTTTTGTCCAGCCACCTAAGAGATGTAGATGAATATGATCAATATGGCCGGTCTGTCCGATGTTAAAAATAAGTTTACAAGCATTAAGAATATTTTTTTCTTGTGCGACAATTTTAGCTCCATTAATTAAACTGGCTAAAATTAATAAATCATTATGGTTGAAGTTATCTTTCCATTCTAAGTGTTTTTTAGGAATAAAAAGCAGGTGGGTTGGTGATTCGGGATTAATATTTTTAAAGCCAACTATATCATCATTTTCGTAGATAATATCGGCTGGTAATTCTTTTTTAGCAATTTTACAAAAAATACAATCCATTTTTATTTATTCAGCCTTTTTTTAATTTCAGCTACAACGTTATCTAATTTCACTATAGTTTGCTTACCGGTTTTCATATCCCGAATAATAATTGTTCCTTCTAAAGTTTCTTTCTGACCCAAAATCAAACCATAAGATACCTCTAATTTATTAGCTTTAGCCATTTGGGAGCGTAAGGAATCCCTACCCAAAGATTCTACAATAAGAATATTGGCTTTACGAAAATCTTCAAAAATCTTCAAACTTTTAACCTTAGCTAATTTTCCAATCTGAGATAAAAAAACCTTTGGTTTAGCTATCTTAGCCGGAACAATTCCTTGCTCTTTCATTACTGCTACAATTCTTTCAACGCCAGCTGCTCCGCCCATAGCGGCGATACTTCTTCTTCCTAAAATCTTAGCTAGACCATCATAACGACCGCCACCGGATAAACTTCCCAAAGATTCTCCTTGCGGAGACTGTTCTACTATTTCAAAAACTGTTTTAGTGTAATAATCTAATCCCCTGACCAAATACGGATTTAGACGATAAGGGATTTCGGCTTCATCTAAAAACTCTATAACATCTTTAAAATGCTGATGGCAATCACTACAAAGGTGGTCAATCATCTGAGGAGCCTGACTAATTATTCTCTGACATTTCTCTTCTTTACAATCCAAAACTCTTAAGGGATTTGTTTTAGACCTGTTGCGACAATGGGTGCATAGCGCTCCTTCTCTAGAACGAAGATAATTTTTCAGTAGCTTTTTATAATAAGGACGGCATTGAGAATCTCCTATTGAGTTTATCTCAACCATTAAATTCTTTAATTTTAAATCATTTAAAATATTATAAAATATCTGAATGACTTGAGCATCAACAACCGAACTTGGTTCGCCCAATACTTCAAGACCAAACTGCCAAAATTGACGAAAACGGCCAGCTTGCGGTCTTTCATGCCTAAAAAACGGTCCGAGATACCATAATTTAACCGGCTGGGGTAAATTAAACATTCCTGCTTTTAAATAAGCCCTGACTATTGGAGCAGTTCCTTCGGGTCTTAAACTTAAAACATCTTCGCCCTTAGTTTTAAAAGTGAACATTTCTTTTTGAACAATATCTGTGTCCAGCCCTATTCCTTTAGAGAAAAGATCTGTATATTCTAAAATAGGAGTGTCAATCTTTTTAAAACCATAAAAATTGGTGATTTTTTCAACAACATCATAAATTCTCCGACGATATAATTGATCTTCGGGTAAAATATCGTGCATACCGGTTGGAGTTTGAAATCTTTCTTTTTTAGGCATAATTTAAATGGTTTAATAAGCTGGTGCTTCAATTTTAGCTAGAGCGTTAATCGGCCAAGCTCTAAAAAAAACTTTGCCAATAATATTTTCTTCGGGTAATGTCCCCCAAGTTCGAGAGTCAGAAGAAACCGACCGATTGTCCCCTAAAACAAAATATTCATTTTGGTTTAATAAAATATTAGCTACTCCGGGAGTTGATATCCCTTGAGAAAGATAAGTTTTTTCATCCAAAACCTGGCTACCGTCTTCGGAAGAGATAATAACTGATCCGTTTTTAACTTCTATTTTTTCTCCAGGAAGACCAATAATTCTTTTAATATATCGCTGTGATGGAGCATATGGATATTTAAAAACTACAACATCGCCTCTTTTAGGGTCTGAAAACCGATAGGAAAGTTCATCAATAATCAGATAGTCACCGTTTTCAAAATTAGGTTCCATAGATTGACCCTTAACGAAAAACGGTTGAAATAAAAAATAGCGAATCGGAATTACTATAGCCAAAGCCAGTACAACAATCTTTAAAATCTCTAATATAAATAAAAAAAATGAAACAATTGCTTTTACCATTTACTAATTCTTATCATTAAGATTATGCTTAATTATACTAAAACTTTCTCTATTAAGCAAGAAAATGATAAAATAAAAAAATAACTAAAATTATGCTAATTATTGTTGGTTTAGGTAATCCAGGAGACAAATTTAAAAACACCCGTCATAATGTCGGTTTTATGACTTTAGATAAAATTAAAGAAAAAAACGATTTTCCTGATTTTAATTTATCTAAAAAATTTCAAGCGAAAATGTCCGAAAGTTTTTGGAATAATGACAAAGTTATTTTGGTTAAACCACAAACATTTATGAATGAATCGGGTAAAGCCGTAAGGAGAATAATTGAAAATTATAAATTGAAAATTGTAGATTTGCTCGTTATCCATGACGATATTGACATTTTAATAGGAAAAGTTAAATTCTCTAAAGATTCCAGTTCAGCTGGTCACAAGGGAGTTCAATCTATTATTAATATTCTGAAAAGCAAAAATTTTGCCAGATTAAGAATTGGAATTCTTCCTCAAAAAGGGAAAACTCGAAAAACTGAAGAATTTGTTTTACAAAAATTCAGTCAAGAGGAAAAAGGGGTTATAGAAAAAATTATTGAATTTATAGGAGAATCAATTAAAAACGAAAATGTGCAATGAAACTAGTTATAGTAGAAAGTCCTGCTAAAGCAACTACAATTGAGAAATTTTTAGGACCAAAATACAGAGTCCTTTCTTCGTATGGACATGTCCGAGATTTACCCAAAAGTACATTGGGCGTTGATGTTGAAAATAACTTTGAGCCTAAATACATCATTCCGACTAAAGCGAGGAAAAACCTTAATATATTAAAAAAAGAGGCGCAAAAATCCGACTCAGTTATTTTAGCAACTGATGAAGATAGAGAAGGAGAAGCTATTGCCTGGCATCTATTTTCAGCCCTTAATTTAAATGAAGATAATTATCAAAGAATAGTTTTTCATGAAATTACTAAACAAGCCATTTCAGATGCCTTAGACAACCCAAGAAAAATAGATATTAATTTAGTTGATAGCCAACAGGCTAGAAGAATTTTAGACCGAATTGTCGGCTATAAGCTCTCCCCCTTTTTATGGAAAAAAGTAGCTCGTGGATTATCAGCAGGAAGAGTTCAATCAGCAACTGTCAGATTAATAATTGAAAGAGAAAAAGAAATCCAAAGTTTTACACCTAAAGAATATTGGACTATCATTGCTACACTTCTTAGTCTTAAAGCGAAAAATGAAAATCTGAAAATACAAGAGTTTGAAGCCAATCTTCTTAAAAAAGATGGAAAAAGTATTACTAAACTTTAAATTAAAAATCAAAAAGAAGTTGATAATATAATCAAAGATTTAGAAAGTGCCCAATACCAAATTGAAAACGTTAAAAAAGAAGAATTAAAAAGGAATCCGCCATTTCCATTTACTACCAGCTCATTACAACAAACTGCTTGGAAAAAATTCCACTGGACAGCTAAATCAACTATGCGGCAGGCTCAGACATTGTATGAAAAAGGATTCATCACTTATCATCGAACTGATTCAGTTAACCTGAGTCAACTAGCTTTAATTGATGCTAAAAAATTTATTATTGAAAACTTAGGACAAAATTATTGGGCTGGATTTTTTAGAAAATACAAAACAAAAAACCGGGCTCAAGAAGCTCATGAAGCAATCAGGCCAACCTTTGCTAAAAATAGTCCTGAAACGCTTCAAAATAAATTAGACAAAAACCAGTTAAAATTATACGAACTCATTTGGAGTCGTACCATTGCCAGCCAAATGAATCAAGCTATTTTTAATTCAATCATGGCTGATATTAAAGCTAGAAATTACACATTCAGAGCTAACGGACAAACTTTGAAATTTGATGGATTTTTAAAAATTTATCCTATTAAATTTGAAGAGAAGAAGTTACCAGATTTAGAAAAAAATCAATTATTAGAGCTAATAAAATTAACTCCTTTCCAGCATTTCACAAAACCACCAGCCAGATATTCTGAAGCCAGCTTGATTAAAGCTTTGGAAGATAATGAAATTGGCCGGCCATCAACTTATGCTGCTATTATCTCAACAATTCAAGGAAGAAATTATGTTATCAAAAACGAAACTAAACAATTTCAACCAACTGAGATTGGGACTATGGTTAATAATCTTTTAGTTGAGCACTTTCCTAAAATTGTTGACATAGGATTTACTGCCCAACTTGAAAAAGATTTAGATAAAATTGCCTCTGGGGAAGAAAAATGGATACCGATTATTAAAAATTTTTACGATCCGTTTGAAGAAAATTTAAAAAAGAAAGAAAAAGAAATAGCTAAAAAAGAGGTTGTTGTGGAAAAAACTGATAAAATCTGCCCCGATTGCGGGTCTCCAATAATTATTCGCTTTGGAAGATTCGGAAAATTCTATGCTTGTTCGGGCTTCCCGAAATGCAAACACACTGAACCTCTGGAAAAAGAAATGCTGAATATTAAATGCCCGCAATGTCAAAAGGGTGATTTGGTCACTAAAAAAACCAGAAAAGGAAAAATATTCTATGCTTGCAATCAATATCCGAATTGCGAATTTGCCCTTTGGGATAAGCCAACCGGAGAAAAATGCCAAGAATGCGATTCACTTTTAATGCAAAACAAGAAAGGACAGACAAAATGTTCGAACAAAGAATGCGATTACGATAAAAAAAGGAAGTGAGCTTTGCTCACTATTAGATTATGATTGTTTGAATTCCCAAGATTTTGAAAAGTATGTTGCAATCGAAATCGTAAAGAATAATGTCTTCTCCGAAAGTATTATTCTTGTCAGTTATATTCACGATGCGCGCTAAGTCTTCTTTTCCAACGCATATAATTGTAGGGCTATCAGTATATAAATCAAAGGGTAGCTTGCAAAGATAATGACTACGAATCGCTAATATTCCGTGAAACAGAAACGCTTCTTCAACCTGCTTCGCAAAGTGGAGACGGAATGATTTAACGGGCAAATATTCTCCGAATTCTCTTTGAAATAACCTGAAAACTACGCCTTCTTTACTTTCACTTTTTCTTTGCCATGCTTTGAATGGTCCGCTAATATCCTGTATATAATTCTTGGAATTCTCTGTTTTTAAAAGTACTTTTCCTAATGGAGTTATACACCAAAGAGCTATACATTGAACAACCATTTTTATTCCTCCTTATTAAGATTTACACATAATATCCAAAAATGTCAACCCGTTCAAAATACACCCAAATGACAAAGTATTAGGGCTTGTATATATAATTTTATCCTTCGCCAAAGGCTACGGAGGGTTGATACCTACGAAGCATTTCTCATTTCTCGCGAGTCTGCGAAGGGGTATCAATTTTTGACAAAACGCTGGAAAACTTCTAATTTAAATTAAATAGA
>JAHJCL010000008.1 GCA_018813025.1 Patescibacteria group bacterium | reverse complement strand
GTATAAAAAGACGACTAATAACAATGTTTTAAAGAGCTTGGCCAATAAGTCAGGAGTAAGAAAGAAAATATCTATAAGTATTGAAAGAGCGATTAAACTCACCAAAAGAGCTGTTAAGACAATTTTTATGCCGAATAAATTCTTTTTAACAATAGCGTAAGCAGTAAAAGCAAGTAGGAAAATAGCTGAATAGTTTCCAATCAGAGAATATCTGATACTTTTTTGCCAAATTGGCAAAACCATATTGAAAATGATATTTATTATGATCCAGATAAAAGCCCCGATTAAAAAATATTGAATCTTTAATTTTTCTTTTGAAGATTTTTTAAAATAGTTATTAAAAAGTAAAAAAATAATCCAAGACGATAACAAAATTGCAATTCCGTAAAAAAGAATACTACCTCTGCCAAAGATAAGGTCTACACCCCAGTCCTTCATTTCAACGTTATCTACAATAATATTGCTAAAAATTGCTAAAATACAAAGTAATATTCCGGTTAATACAATAACTTTATTGAGTTTGCGAATTTTTTTTTTCAAGATTTAAAAAATATAAAAAGAAAAAATAAAAAGGGATGAAGAAAAGAGAAACTGATCCATATGCTAACTTTGCCCAAAATAAAGCCAAGTTGGGCTGAGTAGCAGATGCAGTAAGATAACCAAAGGTAATCCACAAGAATATTAAAAAAGTCATCAGAGAGAAATTTTGATTTAGTCTTGATTTTTTATCGGAAAAATAAACCCAAAAAGCGAAACATAAAGTAACAAAATCAATGAGTAAGAAAAACTGTTTATTAATAAGAATACTGTTTATCATTCTTTAATATTTATTTATATCCCCTACTCATAAGATGCATTTGGATAAGTTTTTCTAAACTTATAGCTATATCAGTAAGGTTGATTAATTCCAATTCTTTTTTGATTTTAAAGAAAGAATTTCCCCACTGCTTTAATAAATAATCCTCAGCTCCGGAACTTTTAATTTTTTCTATAACCTGACTTTTGTTTTCGTTGTTTATATCTTCGATTTGTATAAAATTATATTTAAGAGCATAAGAAACCACACCACTTGTGATATCGCCTTCTTTTATTTCTCTTTCCCATGTGCTGACCCAATTTCCTACTCTTGCCATTTTTTGAGCTTCATGACCAATTTCTCTTAATTTACCCAGATCATTGATATTAAAAGAAGAACACATTAAATCGACAGTGTAGCAAATTACAGTGCTCATATTAAATGGTAAATATAGCCAATACTCTGTATCGTTTATTAAATAATAATTTTTATTAATAAGATATGAGTATCTCATAGCATTAAGAAGTTGATTTATATCGTAATCAAAAACCTCCTTAAATTTTTCGTATTCAGGACAGCTCTTTATTAAATTTTTAATTTTTTTCCAAAGAGAAATCGTTAGTTCTATATACGCTTTTTCTTTTACATCTAAATGAGTAGAATCTATAGATTCTACGTTAAATGGAATTTTCAACAATTCAGTTAATAATTGTCCATTTTGTTCTTTGTCAGCTATATCGTCTAAAAGAGCATCGAACATTACTAGCAGTGTTTTAATCTCACACACTATTGGTTTGAATTCATCGGGAACTATGGAAATTGTTGTGATTTGTGTCGTTTTATATGCCCACTTCCATAGAAATTTATCTCTATCTGCTACTTTTTCATATTCTTCAACCCATTTTTGTATATCTTGGGGTAATTCGATTGCTTTAATTTCTTGGATTTGTTTTTGAATATTTTCTGGGGTCAGTTGTTTTAAAATCGTATCAACAACTTTTTCTCCCGATTCCTGCTCGGAATTTGTTTTTTCAGAAATCATATCTTCTTGATTTTTAGTATTATATCTTTTAATTATACCCTATACTTTTTGAAAGAAAAAGCTAAATTAAAGCAAAAACTCCACTTTATCGGGTGGAGTTTTACTTATATTACATTTTCGGTAATTCTTCCGGATTTTCTTGAGGTTTTTCTTCCATTGGAGTTTCCGGTTCAGGCGTAATAATAGTTGGAGTCGGTGTTTCTGAAGGAGGTGTCTCTAAAGGAGGTCTTTCTGAAGTCGGAGTTGTACTTACATTTTCTTCCTTTTGACTTAAATAGTAATACGCCACTACGCTTAAAATTACAATTAATGAGATTATTACTGTCAATGTCATATTATTTAATATTTTTTTAATTAAAATCGACTTCTTTTATTATACAACAAAACGATTTAAGAAAACTGTTTATAGATATCACCCGCACCCATAACAATTACTATATCTTTTTTTTCCAAATTTTTGTCTAAATACTTCATAATTTTATCTTTTGGTAAATAAATCGCATCGGGTTTATCAATAGCATCAACTAGCTTCTGGGAGCTTATTTTTCTTTTAATTTCTTTATTTTCCCGACCAGCTACATCATAAATATCGGTAATGATTAGATTATCAATCGGAGCACCACGAAATGTTTTTATAAAAGCATCCCATAAATAATAGGTTCTTTGATATTGATGAGGTTGAAAAATGCACCAAATTTTCTGTTTAGTGAATTTTTCTCTAACAGCTTTTAGAGTAACTCTTATTTCTGTCGGATGATGGCCGTAATCCAGAACAACATCAACTTTTTTATTTCCAATTTTTACTTTCCTCTGGTCAAATCTCCTCCAAGATCCCTTATATTCACTTAACGCTTTAAAGGTTATTTTATCCGGAATTTTTAGATTTCGGGCTATTGCTAAAACCGCTAAAGCATTAGAAACATTATGTTCTCCGGGAATTTTTAATAATTTAGCCAGTTTGTTTGATTCTTTTTGTCTGAGCGAATAATATTGAGTGTTTTTAATTTTTTTACTTAATTTGTAGACATTATCATCATCTTGATTGGCTATTAAAACACCTGTTGGCGTTAGATGATTAAGATATTTTGTATAAACTCTAAAAATATGATTAAGATTTTTAAAAAAATCCATATGTTCCTCTTCTATTGTTGTCAGTACAATAATCTGGGGCCAGTAATTCCAGAAAGAAGCTTGAAACTCACAGGCTTCAATAACCAAGAATTGACTCTTCCCCACTCGGCAATTAGAATCGTTGAATTCTTTTAATTTTGTTCCGACAATCACTGTTGGGTCGAATCCGGCTTTAATCAATAAAAGTCCGATCATTGAGCTGACCGTACTTTTACCGTGAGTTCCCGAAACAGCAATGGTAAAATAATTTTTAGTCAATTCTCCCAATGCCTCCGGATAGATTTGGCATTTTATCTTTTGTTTTTGAGCTATTTTAATTTCAGGATTGTTTTTTTTAACTGCCGGACTGAAAATAACTAATTGAGTGTTTTTGGGTAAGTTTTGTGTTTTGTGTTTTCCAATAAAAATTTTAACCCCTGATTTTTTTAGAGCAGTGGTAATTTCTGAAGAAGCTAAATCAGAGCCACTTACTTGATGGCCTGTTTCCATAAAATATCTAGCCAAAGCGCTCACTCCTATTCCGCCAATGCCGATAAAATAAATATTCATATTAAAATTTTAATGGTATTGATTCTAAAATGATATAAGTTGGATAGTTTCTTTTTAATTCGCTTTCCATAATATCAATAGACTCAACTTCGAACTTAATGTCTAAATCTTTTTCTACAGTCGGTCTTTCTTCCAATTCAATTTTTTGCCAATCCCAAGTTTTAATTCTGGCCAAAGTTATATGAGGAACTAAAGCGCGTTCTTCATGATGAAAATTAACGCTTCCTGATAATGATTGCTCTAAGTCTTCTTTAAGTTTTGTTAATTCCATTAGAGGTTCTCCTTTAGCCCAAATCATTCTAGGTGGTATTTTTTTAGGAGGGCCATAGCAAACTTGGTTAAGGTTTATGAAAAAAGATGTATGTCTTTGGGCTACTTCGTTGGTAATTTCACAAATGCTCGGTAATTCCATTTCTGAAATATTTCCTAAGAAAACAACGGTAATATGCAGATTTTCCGGTTTAGTCCATCGAGCCGGTAATTCTGGCCAGACTGCTTGATGTTCAGCTAATTTTTTTCTAATCCGGTCAGGTAGATTAATGGCAATGAAAATTCTACGATACATATAATTTATTCTATCACAAGGATTGTTTTTAATAAAAAATAAAAAATCTTGTTAAAAGTTTTTAGTATGATAGATTAAAAATTAGTAATTTATAATAAGGTAGGAGAATTTGAAATGAAAGAAACTAAAGTAGGAATAAGTCAGATAGGAGTAGCGATTCCACGACACTTTATCCGGACTCAAGTAATAGCAGAAAAGCGAGGGATATCACCAACATTCCCCACAAAAGGACTAGGGGCAATAGAAGCCAGAATCCCCTACGATGTTTCGTTGGAAGATCTTAGCGTTCAAGCTCTTAAACAAATAGAATATTCGGACGTAAGAAGGATTTTTTTTGCTACAGAATCAGATTCAGACATGTCTAAACCGATGGCAGTAAAAATTTTAGCCGCATTAGGGCTTAATGTTGTTCCGCCTCAGTTAAAGTTTGCTTGTTTAGCGGGGCTGGAGGCTCTAATTCTAGCTTGCGAATATAGTATAGCCACTGGTAAACCCGCCATTGTTATAGCAGTAGATCGTTCTATCTATAGTGATCCTGAAGCAGAAGTAACCCAAGGCTGTGCAGCTGTGGCAATAAGGGTGGAAATAAATCCAAAGTTATTGGATCTAAACTATAAACATTACGGACAGTATGCTGAAAACATAAATGACTTTGAGGTTCCGCTCAGAACTGCTCCATTTCCCGAGGTCTATGGAGACCTGACCAAACCTGCTTTTTTGAAATGCTTGAGACTAGCTCTTGTTGACTGGAAAATAAACAATCCGGAATTCGGACCAATAAAAGACAGAATAGATTACTTCGCAGTTCATACTCCATTTACCAAGATGGTAGAGTGGTATATGGCAATGTTTTGGCGTCATGAAGAACACGGACAAGAAAAACATATCACCATAGAAGATTGCGTAAAAAATCCAAAGCTGTTCAGCGAGTACAAGAAGAAAATTGACGAAACCAGAAAACTAGACACTAGATTCCGAGATTTCTTTGAGAAAAAAGTTCAACCAGGTTTGAAGTACAATCCCTATGTCGGCAATCCCTATACTGTTGCGATTTTTATTGGTCTAATTGCTATTTTAGAGCAAGCGAAAAAAGGCCAAGAAATTGGTATTCTGGGATACGGCAGCGGAGCAGGTTCTTTAGTTATCGGAGGGCTAGTCAAAGCCAAGAACGGTTTCAAAAGTAATCTACAAGAGCAAATAGATCAAGGACAAGAGCTTACTTTCGAAGAATACGAGGATTGGAGAAAAAGAACTTTAAAAAAAATGAGACAATAAAAAAAGAAAGAAAATAAAATCTTTCTTCTTTTTTTTGAAAAATGATAAAATTAAAAAATGAGATTCACTTTAGAAAAATTTTTAGGGGGTAACATTGTAATGATGATGCGTCGAGCTGGCTATGTTTTAATTGGCGATTATCGGGAAGATGCGGAAATGAGTTTTATTAATACTATAGGCATTAATAAATATCCAAGATTTCATATTTACTTAAGAATTTTTCCTGATAGCCAGATGGTGGCATTTAATTTACATATAGACCAAAGAAAGTCTGTGTTTAAAAATTATCCCGATCACGGAGCTGATTATAAAGGTGAAGTTGTTGAAACTGAAGCCGAAAGGATTTTAACAGCTATAAAATAAAAAAAAGTGATTCAATTGAATCACTTCATCGGATAGGGACAAATATTACGATTAGCACGTTTTTTACTATTACAATCCTGTGTAGCTCCTCCAGAAGTAACAACAAATTTTCCTTTTACACATTCATGACCACATTCTTGTAATTCAGGTTTTTCTATAGTATTAAGATTACCCCTCATCATAATAATTTCTCCGTATTTTTAAACAACCTTTTTAAATATATCAGTTTGAAATAAATTCTTCAACCATTTCTTTAGCTTTTTCATCAGTGAATTGTTGAGGTGGAGATTTCATAAAATAGGCTGAAGCTGGAATCAGGGGTCCGCCGATTCCCCTATCTAGGGCAAGTTTGGCCATTCTGATGGCATCAATAACGCAACCGGCTGAATTGGGAGAATCTTCAACACTTAAACGTAATTCTATTTCCATTGGCACATCTCCAAATTGCTTGCCCTCTATTCTTATAAAAGCAATCTTTCTGTCTTTCAAAAAAGGGATATAATCAGAAGGACCAATATGAAGATTGTCATAGCTTAATCTTTTAGCTAATTGAGATTCAACACTTTCTGTTTTAGAGATTTTTTTAGACTTTAATCTGGAACGGGAAAGCATATTCAGAAAATCAGTATTCCCGCCAACATTTATTTGATATGATTTTTCTATCTTTACTCCTCGGTTGGCGAAGAGATGACTTAAAACGCGATGAATAATAGTTGCTCCAACTTGAGATTTAATATCATCACCAATAATCGGTAAATTTTTCTTTTTAAATTTTTGAGCCCATTGCTTATCGGTAGCTATAAAAACAGGCATACAATTAATAAAAGCGCAATTGGCTTTTAATGCTTCTTGAGCGTAGAAACGAACAGCCTTTTCCGATCCAACCGGCAAATAATTAATTAAAATCTGGGCACCGGATTTTTTTAATTCATTAGCGATATTAGTCGGTTTTTCTTTAGATAGTAAAAATGATTGGTCTTGGGGATAATTTTTAAAATGATCAGCTACTCCGTCTAAAATTCGTCCCATTTTTACTTTTACCCCTAAATTTGGTATTTTAGAATAAAAGACCTTAGTACAGTTGGGTTTGCTAAATATTGCCTTAGAAATATCTTGTCCAACCTTTCTTTGGTCAATATCAAAGCCAGCTACTATTTTAATATCCGAAGGTTTGTAATCCCCTATTACATTGTGCATTAATCCGGAAACAGGCTCATTATTATTCTTAACGCCTTTGTAATAATAAATACCTTGGACTAACGATGAAGCGCAGTTTCCTAAACCGGCAATAGCAATTTTAATATCTTTTTTCATTTATTATTAATTAGTTATTTTCGAACAAAGTGAGAAAACAAGGTTCTTGAGAAGCCTAGCGACGAAAGGTTCTTATATTATTACTATTTTACGGCGGTAAAACATATTGTCAAGTATGAAACCATTAGATCGTCTTTACGAACACAACACAAAAGGGAATCTTTGGATATATATTCTTTCTTTATTAAAAGAAGGAAAAATGCATGCTTGGAACATTCAGACTGTTATTGAAAAAAAATTTGGGTTTAAGCCCGGTCGGATTACTGCTTATAGGGTTTTATACAGACTGGAAGAACAAAAATTAGTTAAAAGTGAAACTCAAGAGAGAAGAAGAGTTTATCAAATTACCGATAAAGGCCAAAAACAATTAGTTTTGGCCAAACAATTTTATCAAGAAATTGTAAAGAAGATATGAAAAAAACAGTTAAGCGAAAAATGAAAAGCGAAAAACAGAAGAAGAAGGAAAAGAAAGAAGAAACAGCTATTCAGAAAATAGTTAACCATTATTTTTACACCAAAGGATTAAGTTTAGAAAAAATTAAAAAAGACGCTAAAAAGAAAAAGATAATTTATTCTCGCTTTACCAGGCCGGCTAAACAGCTTTTGGAATTAGCAGGTTCAGTTCAAAAAGCTAAAAATGCCATTACTAAAGTTGCTCAATGGGCCAAATCAAGAAAATTAGATTATGCTATTGAAACTGTTTTCAAAAAATGGTTAGAATTAGATAGATTAAAACCAAAAGAAATTGTTAAGAAACCATACTATAGAGGCAATTCAATGATTTGGTCGGAAACTAAGAAGAAATGGTATGTGATTGATAAAGACGGAACTTGGTTGGAATTTGCTGATAAGGAATCAGAAATAAAGTGGAAAATTATTAAGTAATTATATGATTTCATATTCTGAACTTACAAAAGGCGTTAGAATAATTTTAGATGGACAGCCTCATGAAATAATTGAAGCATTAAACTCTTTTAAAGGAAGAGGGCATTCTGTTTTACAAGCCAAACTTAAGAATCTTAAAACAGGAAACGTTGTTTCTAAAACTTTTCATCCTTCAGATAGTTTTGAACAAGCCGATACTTCTAAGATAGAAGTTAAGTTTTTATATTCTCACAAAGATAAATATGTGTTTTGCGAAAAAGATAATCCTTCTAAAAGATTTGAACTGACAATAGAGCAGGTTGGAGAAAAAAGTAAGTTCTTGAGTCCAAACCAGATAGTTGAACTTATAACCTTAAAAGATGAAATCATTAATTTTAGTTTGCCAATAAAAATTAATTTAAAAGTCGTTGAAGCTCCTCCAGGGGAAAAAGGTAACAGGGCTGAATCAGGCAATAAGATAGCAACCTTAGAAAGCGGAGCTAAAATTAATGTCCCGCTTTTCATTGAGATAGGAGATATTATTGAAGTGAATACTGAAAGCGGAGAGTATGCAAAAAGAGTTGAATAATTTTTTTAAAATTAATTGACTTCTTAAGTAGTAATTGATAAAGTATGAAATCATCAAAAGGAGGGTTGTACTTTAAAATGGTAAAAGAAATTCAGG
>JAHJCL010000007.1 GCA_018813025.1 Patescibacteria group bacterium | reverse complement strand
TATTTAAATAAGATGATTCTAATTTATATCCTTATCTTTTTAGTTTCCTGCCTCTTGCTTTATTTTAGCAGTGAATGGATGATTGAAAGCTTAATGAGAATTGCTAAATTTCTGGGCTGGAAAGAGTTTGTAATCGCTTTCTTTGTTATGGCTTTCGCGGCTTCGGCTCCTAATTTTTTTGTCGGAATAAGTTCAGCGATTCATAAAATACCTCAACTTTCTTTCGGAGAGGTAATCGGTGGAAATATAGTTGATCTAACTTTAGCTTTCGCTTTAGCTATTCTAATTAGTAAAAATACTCTTCCTGCCCCCAGTCGAGTTGTTCAAAACACTGGAATTTTTACAATTACAGTTTCTATTTTACCCTTACTTTTGGCAATAGATGGTATTTTAAGCAGAGGCGATGGTCTGGTTTTACTTATTACTTTCCTTGCTTATATGTCTTGGCTTTTTTCAAAAGAAGAACGCTTTAAAATGGTTTATGAGGAAAATAAATCGGAAATAATTGGTGAATTTAAACATTTTTCCAAGGATTTGCTAAGAATAATTTTATCTTTAGTTCTATTGATTTTAGCTAGTGAAGGATTAGTTAAAAGCGTAAAATATTTTTTTGAATTTTTCAAATTAAGCATCCCTGTCATCGGTATTTTAATTGTTGGTTTAGCAAATACTCTACCTGAAATATATTTTGCCATCCGAGCGGCCAAGGAAGGAAAAACTTGGATGGTTCTTGGAAATTTAATGGGAGCTGTAATAGTTCCTTCCACCTTAGTTTTAGGAATTGTAGCCCTAATCTGTCCGATTATTATTCCCAACCTATCTCCCTTTATTGTCACTCTGGCGTTCCTAATAATTGCTATTTCTTCTTTTTTTGTTTTTATCAGAACTGATAAAGCAATCACAAAGAAAGAGGCAATATTCTTACTTTCAATTTATATCTTTTTCGTCTTATTCCAAATATTATTCGCGCGCTAATCCATTTCTGCGGTAAATTTATCTTTGACTAGATAAACAAAATCTGCTAATATTTCGATATCAAATGAATAGCTTTGTTATAATTTTAATAATAGTCGGCGCTATCGGAATAATCGAAATAGTGCTTTATTTAATCAGAAAACAAGTTGGAAAAAATCAGGAGATCAATTCAACCAGTATACTAAGAGAAGATATTAAGGAAATTAGGGAAGGTCTAAAAGAAGCCCAAAGAGAAAGTCTGGATTTTATCCAACAACAGCAAACTGTTAATAATAGAATTATTCAAAACGTTACTTCCGGATTGGAAAAAGTTCATGCCGATAATCAGCGCGTTGCCGAATTAAAAGGCCAGTTGGATAAATTAACCGATGTTTTAGCTAATCCTAAACAAAGAGGAATTTTAGGGGAATATTTTTTAGAAACATTGTTGAAAAATATATTTCAGCCCCAACAATACCAGCTTCAATATCGATTTTCTGACGGAGAGATTGTTGATGCCATTATTTTTTTAAAAGAAAAAATCCTTCCGATTGATGCTAAATTTTCCCTGGAAAATTATAATAAAATTTTAGAAGAAAAAAATCCGGTTAGAAAAGAAGAATTCGAAAAAATTTTTAAAAAGGATTTAAAAAATAGAATCGAAGAAACATCTAAATATATCAGGCCGGAAGAAGGGACAATGGATTTTGCTTTCATGTTTATCCCGTCTGAAGGAATTTATTACGACTTATTAATTAATCAAATCGGCGGAATTAAAAGCAACACCTACGATTTAATTGAATATGCCTTTAAAGAAAAACGTGTTATTATAGTTTCTCCAACCTCTTTTTATGCCTATTTACAGACCGTGCTGCAAGGATTGAAAGCTTTCCAAATTGAGAAATCAACTGAAAAAATAATTAAAAGAGTGGAAACGCTTCAGAAACACATTATTAATTACGATATTTTCTTAAAAAAATTAGGCAATAATTTAAGCACAACAATTAATACCTATAACCAAACTTATAAGGAATTTGGCAAAATAAATAAAGATGCAGCCAAATTAACCAACAAAGAAAAAACAGTCGAGCCATTACAATTAGAAAAACCAAACCATTTAGAATAAAATTATGTTAGCTGTAATTAAAACCGGAGGAAAACAATACCTTGTTTCTCCTGGAGATAAAATAAAAATCGAGAAAGTTAATACCCCGGAAGGAGAAGATATAATCTTTTCTGAAGTTTTGCTTGTAGAAAAAGGAAATAAAATTCAAATCGGTACCCCATTAGTTAAAGAGGCGAAAGTAATTGGTAAGGTATTAAGACAATCCAGAGCCAAAAAGATTATTGTTTTCAAATATAAATCAAAAACCAGGCATAAAACCAAAAAAGGCCATCGTCAGCCTTTTACTGAAATTGAAATCACTAAAATCAATTAAGAATTTGGATAAGCTTAGCTTATCCTCAAATAACAAAACAGCTCTTAGGAGCTGTTTTTTTATGGTTACGAAACAAGATTTACTTTCTGCCGTCTAAAGCGTCTCTTAGAGTTTGTTCGTCGGCATATTCTAGCTCTCCTCCAGTTGATAGACCTCTGCCCAAACGAGTAATCTTCTTATTTAATGGTTTTAATATCCTCTCTAAATAAAGAGAGGTAGCTTCGCCCTCAGTAGTGGGATTAAGAGCTAAGATTATCTCCTGAATTTCAGGATGATTTTTAATCCTTTGCTCTAATTCTTTGATTCTTAATTTATTAATATCGTCTTTTTTAAGCATTGAAACAGTTCCACCCAACACAAAATAGAATCCTCTGTATTTTTTTATTTTTTCAATAGATTCCAAATCAGTTTCTTTTTCAATAACACAAATTAAACTTTTATCCCTGGAAGGATTGGTGCAAATTTCACACAACTCTTTTTCTCCTTCAAAATGATTAAAACATAAAGGACAGATTTTTACTTTTTTAATATCTTCAATGGCTTTAATCAGTTCTTCTATTTCCTGATTATTTAAAGAAATCAAATAAAAAACAAATCGAGCAGCAGTTCTGTGCCCGATAGTTGGAAATTTAGAAAATAATTTTATTAAATTTTCAACAGAAGAAGAATACATTATTCTTGAAATCTTGTTTCTAAGTTGCGGAAAGCAACCCGGCTGTCGTCAAAATAGAGTTCAGCTTTTCCAACCGGACCATTTCTATGCTTGGCAACAATGATATCTGCAATATTTTTTCTTTCCGAGTCTTGAAAATATCTGTCTTCTCGATAAATGAATAAAACTACATCCGCGTCTTGTTCCAACGAACCGGACTCTCTTAAATCGGCTAATCTGGGAATTTGAGGTGATCTTTGTTCAACTGCCCGGGAAAGTTGAGATAATGCTAAAACCGGTACATTTAACTCTCTGGACAAAATTTTAAGGGAACGGGAAATTTCAGTGACTTGCCTGACCGGAGAATCCATTGGATTTCTTGGTTCCATTAACTGAAGATAGTCAATAACAATCAACCCTAAATTCTTTTGAGCTTGAAGCCTTCTGGCCATTGCTCTCATTTGTAAAATATTAATGGAAGCAGTGTCATCTACATAAATCGGAGCCTTGTCTAAAACATCCAGTGTTTGACGAATTCTGGCAAAATCATTATCTTCTCCTTCTCCAGACAACTTGCCTGTTCTTAAACGCCATAAATCAATATTGGACTCAGTAGCAATCAATCTATCGACTATTTGGTCTCTGGACATTTCTAATGAAAATATTCCCACTGGAATATTCTCATTAATAGCTAAATGAGAGGCAATATTTAAAGCTAGACTGCTTTTTCCCATAGATGGCCTTGATGCTAAAATTATCAAATCAGACTTTTGAAGACCTCCTAATAAATTATCTAAATTTTTATATCCTGTTTTTACTCCCCTGATACCGCCACCGTCTTTAGATAATTTATCAATTCTTTCAAAAGCTTCTTCTAAAGAGGACTTAATCGGCAGAAAGTTTTGAGAAAGATTTTTTTGAGCTATTTTAAAAATTCTGTTTTCAGCTTTATCCAGAACAATATCAATATCTTCTGATTCATCATATCCCAGAAGGCCAATATCGTGGGAAGCGCTAATCAAATCTCTTAAGATTCTTTTCCTTTGAACAATTTGACCATAATTAAGAACGTGACTGGCGGTTGGTACTGAATTAATTAACTCAGTTAAATAACCGCTACCTCCAATTCCATCAAATTCTCCCTTTTCTCTAAGTCGATTAGAGAGAGATAAAAGATCAACCGGTTCTCCTTTTCCGAAAAGGTCAATGGCCGATTGATAAATCTGCTGATGCGTATTGCGATAAAAATCTTCCGGTTTTAGAAAATCAGCAACCTTAAAGATAGCTTTATTATCAATCATCAGACAGCCCAGAAGGCCTTGTTCGGCTTCGATGCTTTGAGGCGGTAATTTGTCAGGTAGTTCCTTAGCCATATAATTCATTTAACACTAAAAGAAAAAAAATCGCAAGATAAAATTTGGCAATGAGTTTATTTTTTGATAAAATATTTTAATATGAAAATAGGTCTGGTTTCTTATCATGCTTTATACGCCGAAGGAGGAATTAAAACTCATATTTTTAGTTTACAAAAAGAATTTAAAAAAAGGGGGATTGAATGTAAGATTATAGCCCCGCGTCGCAGCAGAAAAGAAAATTACGGACCGGATGTTCTTTTGTTGGGCACTTCTTTTCCCGTAACTTCTATCGGAACCCAGGGGGATTTATGCATCGGTTTCAATCCGCTTTCCATTAAAAGAGCCTTAAAAAAAGAAAGATTTGATGTTTTGCATTTTCACAACATGGGTTTGCCATTAAGTATGCAAATCTTACAAGAATCAAATTCTTTAAATATTCTTACTTTTCACGCTAATTTAGTAGAGAGTAATGATTCGCGTAAGTTTATTTATCCTCTGCAGGAATTAGCCAAAAAATATCTTAATGGAATTATCGGAGTGGCTCCAATGACGCTTAAACCGTTTGATAATTTTACTGGCCCGAAACAAGTCATACCTAATGGAATTGATTTAGAGAGATTTAATTCTAAAAACCCAGGAATTAACAAATTCCTGGATAATAAAATAAATCTTTTATTTCTTAATAGAATTGAAGAAAGAAAAGGTTTAATTTATTTATTAAAAGCTTTTAAAATACTAAATAAAGAATTCTCTAATCTCCGATTAATTATAGTGGGGGAAGGAGATCTGCGTAATGAATGCGAGAACTTTGTTAAAGATAATAAACTATCCGAAGTTTGTTTTGAGGGACAACAAAGAAGCGATATTATTCCTTCTTATTACGCTACTGCCGATATATATGTTGCTCCATCAATTTTTGGAGAAAGCTTCGGAATTGTTTTATTGGAAGCAATGGCAACCGGGAAACCAATAGTGGCGTTTGCCAATAAGGGCTATAAAGGAGTGTTGACCGGCAAGAAAGGAGGTATTTTAGTCCCGCCGAAAGACTACGAAGCAATGGCTAAAGAATTAAGAATTTTGATTAAAAACGAAGATTTAAGAAAAGAAATGGGGGAATGGGGAATCAAAGAAGCCCAAGATTACTCTTGGGATAAAATAGCCCAGAGGGTTTTAGATTTTTACAATCTTTGTTCCTTGAACTGAATCCTCAATTCCATATCCCAAGATTTCAATTTCTTTTCTCATTTCGTCAGATTTAACCCAATTTTTTTCTAATCTATATTTCTCTCTTTGAACAACCAATTCTCTAATTTTCCTGGGAATTCTTGTTTTTTTAACTTTATTTAGACCCAAGCCAAAAATTTTATCAAACTTAATTAAAAGATGATATTTTTCTTGATTAGATATTGTTTCATCTTTAACCAAATGCCACATAATGGCTAATGCCTGAGGCATATCTAAATCATCGTTAATGGCTTGAATAAACTTATCTTTGTATTCTCGCCCTATTTTAGTTGATTTAACTCTTTTTTTACTAATTGGTTTTATTTCAGAAACTTTTTCGTAAAGATTATTTATGCTGTTTTGGGCATTAGTTATTGCTTCCCAACTAAAGGTTAATAGAGAGCGATAGTGGGCATTTAAAATTAGATATCTATAAGCCAGGGGACTGAAACCTTTTTCAATGATTGTGCTTAAAAGAATAACATCGCCTAACGATTTAGCCATTTTATCTTCTTTCAAGACTAGAAAATCACCGTGCATCCAATATTTAGCAAGGGGTTTACCATAAGCTGCTTTAGCTTGAGCGATTTCATTAGTATGGTGAATGGGAATATGATCTATTCCGCCACAATGAATATCAAAAGGAATACCTAAATTACTTATTCCCATGACTACGCATTCTGTATGCCAACCGGGAAAACCTTTTGCCCAAGGAGATTCCCATTCCATTTGTCTCTTTTCTCCAGGCGGAGTGAATTTCCATAAAGCAAAATCAGTAGGATTTTTTTTACCGGCTACCATTTTAACTCTTGCTCCGGCTTTAAGTTGTTTTTCTTTTTCTCCCCATAACTCACCGTAATTTTGAAGTTTAGAACTATCAAAATAAACGCCATCTAAAACTTTATAAGTAAATCCTTTTTTCTCTAATTTTTCAATTAACTTTATTTGCTCTTTAATCGTATCAGTAGCTTTAACAAAAACACTGGGTTTTCTAATATTGAGAAGTTTAAGGTCGTTTTTAAATGCTCTAGTATAAAATCTGGCAATTTCCCAAACTGTCTTTTTTTCTCTTTTAGCTCCTTTTTCCATTTTATCCTCACCAATATCGTCATCTGAGGTTAAATGGCCAACGTCAGTTATATTCATCACGTGTTTGACTCTATGTTTATTATAAATCAAAACTCTTTTTAGAATATCTTCAAAAAGATAGGTTCTTAAATTTCCAATATGGGCGAAGAAATAAACAGTTGGTCCACAAGCATAAAGACCAACTAAAGACCTTCCTTTAGTCTGTTGAAGGGGTTTAAAATCTTCTTTTTTTCTAGTTAGAGTATTGTATAGTTTTAACATAATTCAAGAGATTATTTTTAATTATACTATTTTTTTATCTTTTTACTATATATTTTGACAAAACTATCAATATTTAGTAATCTATAAAAGCACTAATTTGTTCTTTAAAATAAAGGAGGTGAAAAAATGGAAATAAAATCAAGTGATAAATGTCCTGAATGTGGTTCTGGTGAACTTATTCAAGATTATAATACAAGTGAAACTGTCTGCAGTCGGTGTGGTCTCATTGTTCGTCAACAGGAAATGGACAGAGGGCCAGAACGACGATCCTATACCTTAGAGGAATTAAAACAGAGAACTCGCACTGGACCTCCAAATAGCCCTAATCTTCACGATCGAGGAATGGGTACAACTTTTAATCCTAATGAACGTGGTACTAATAAAAAAGTAGACAAGAGACAAATGTTGCGCTTAAAAAAATGGCAGGTATATAGTCGAGTACAGGGAGCAGGAGAAAGAAATCTTGCCTTAGCAATGAATGAACTAACCCTTATTTCAGAAAAACTAACTATTCCGAAATCGGTAAAAGAAGAAGCAGCTGTAATTTATAGAAAAACTCTGAAGAAACGTTTAACTCGCGGAAGATCTATATCTGTGATGACGGCTGCTGCACTTTATACTGCTTGTAGATTTGCGAAAACCCCCAAAACTCTTAAAGAGATTGCCAAGGCAAGTTTGATAAATAAGAAGGAAATTGCTCACTGTTATCGATTTTTACTCAAAGAACTTAATATTAAAATACCTATTTCCAACCTAACTGTTTGTATTTCAAAAATTGCTGGAGGAATTGGTATCTCTGAACCAACCCAAGGAGTAGCTGTAAGAATTCTTCACCAAGCTCAAGAAAAACGTTTTATCTCAGGTAAAGGTCCTATGGGCGTAGCTGCTGCCACTTTGTATATTGCCTGTTTGCTAAATGAGGAAAGTAGAACACAAAAGGATATCGCCTATGCTGCTGGAGTTACCGAGGTTACGATTAGAAATCGATATAAAGAGATAGTGAAAAAGTTAAACCTGGAGATCCCAGATAAAGAAGATAAAAAAGTATCTTCGACTGAAATCCCCATAAAGAAGAAGTTAATTCCCGAAAAACCTATTACAGGAATACATGATATAGAATATGAAAGTATTTCAGTAATTGCTGAGAGAGCTAATGTTTCTAAAGAAACTCAGAAATTAGCTACAGAGATTCTCCGTAAAGCTAAAAAGGAACACGTGCCCATTAGGGGGAAAAATCCCAAAGGTCTTATCGCAGCTATATTGCTGATTGCTTGTCAACAGATTAATGAAGTAAATAAACAAAAAGCAATTGCTGAGGCCGCTGAAGTTTCTCAAGGTACGATTGGTCATTATTGTTGGTATTTACGACTGAAACTAAAACTAGTTAAACCCAAATGGGGGAGACACAAAAGAGCTGATTCAAATCGCTCTTTTTTTTATTCTTGCTAACAATTCTCTGCTTTGTTAAGATTAGGTAATAATTAATCATTCAAATGAAAAAAATATGAAAAAAAGAGATTTTATAGCGTCAATTATTATTGGAGAGGTATGCGGTTTAATTATATTTTTTATCGCCGGTCCGCTGATTCCATTATCTTTTAAAAAGTTCACTAATTTGTTTCCAATAATTTTGCCGATTCTTTCAGTTTTAGGAGTTTGGTTTATTTCTTTATTTGAAACTAAAATGCCGGTTATTTTTCAGGCCGGTAAATCTTTTTTAGTAGGAATTTTAAACACATTCATTGATTTAGGGATATTAACCATATTAATGGAAAAATTCCAAATATTTGTTGGATTATATTATGTTCTCTTTAAAGCAACTTCTTTTGCCGTTGCCACTCTTAATTCCTATTTCTGGAATAGGACTTGGACTTTTGAGAAAAAAGGTTCCGGAACTAATTTAAAGGAAACTTCAAAATTTTATTTGATAACCGCCGGAGGATTTTTAATTAATTTAGCTGTTTCATCTTTTTTTGTTAATTTTTTAGGTCCGATGTTTGGAATTACGGCAAAACTTTGGGCTTATGTCGGAGCAATAGCCGCTGTCTTCCTGGGATTTATTTGGAATTTTGTCGGATACAAATTTATTGTTTTTAAAAAAGAAAGTGACTAATCTTGTTTTATATAGAAAATACCGGCCTCAGAATTTTTTTGACGTTGTTGGACAGGAACATATTATTAAAACTCTGACCAATGCCATTACTTCAGGGATGATATCCCATGCTTATTTATTTGACGGACCTCGAGGTACAGGTAAAACCACTGTTGCCAGATTACTATCCAAAGCAATTAATTGCCAAGACTTAAAAGGATCTGAACCTTGTAATAAATGTTCTTCTTGTTTAGAAATTACGAACAATCAATCAATGGATTTAATTGAAATTGACGCCGCGTCCCATCGGGGAATAGATGATATCAGGGAATTAAGGGAAGGAATTAAATTTGCCCCCAGTAAATTGAAATATAAGGTATTTATCGTTGATGAATGTCATCAACTTTCAAAAGATGCTTCTAACGCCCTTTTAAAAACTTTAGAAGAACCACCGGCTCATGCTATTTTTATCTTAGCCACGACCGAAATCCATAAAATGATTCCGACTATTATTTCCCGCTGTCAAAGATTTAATTTCCGCAAATTAACCATAGAAGAAATTATTCAGAGATTGGAAAAAATTATTAAAGCGGAAAAAGTAAAAATTGAAAAAGCCGCCTTGGAATTAATAGCAATTTATTCCAGCGGTTCAATCAGAGACGCCGAAAGTTTACTGGACCAAGTTTTAACATTCAGTAATGACTCTCAAAAAGAAATTAAGGCTGAAGACATTAAAAATATATTAGGATTAGTTGAAGTGGAAGCCATAAGTCAATTGATTGATTTAATTTTTCAGAAAAAATCCTCTCAAGCAATAAATTTTTTAAACGATGTTTTAGAGAAGGGGATTGATGTTTCTGAATTGATAAAAGCAATAGTAAACTATCTGAGGCAAGGATTGATTCTTAAGATAACTGATGTCCAAGAAAATCAATCATCAATTATAACCGGATTAACCAAAGAAGAATTTCAGAACTTAAAAAAACAAGTAGCCGGTCTTTCCGACCAACAAATACAAAAGATTCTTAACTCTTTCCTGGAAGCTTCCGGTAAAATTAAATACTCTCCAATTCCTCAATTACCGATTGAACTGGCTATTATTGAATCTATTGAATATTTAGGTTAATATATTACACGCATTGCGGGGTCGTCTAATGGTAGGACATCTCCCTTTGAAGGAGAATATTCTAGGTTCGAATCCTAGCCCCGCAACTAACGAAATCGCCAACTCGGCGATTTTTTGTTAAAATAAAATAATAATTCAATCTTATTATGATAAGAAGGGCAAAATTAACTGACGCGAAATCAATAATATGAAAAAACAACTTGTAGTTATAGGAGGTGGAAATACTTTTAAAAGTTATAAAGAATATATCTCTTATCTTAAAAAAATTAAATTCGATTTTGAAAGAACTAAAATAAAAAGGTGGAAGGAAAATCTTCCAAAGGTTTTAGGTATGGATTTCGATGTTATTAGTTTAAGAATGCCGAATACAGCTAATGCTAAATATAATGAGTGGAAAATATTATTTGATAAATTATTACCGTTTTTGAAAAATAATGTTATTTTACTTGGTCACTCTTTGGGAGGAATTTTTCTAGTCAAATATCTTTCAGAAAATAAATTTCCAAAAAAGATAAAAGCTTTATTCTTAGTCGCAGCTCCTTATTATACGTTAAACGATTTTAAATTAACTAAGAAATTAAATAAATTAGATAATCAAGTTAAGAAAATTTTTCTTTACCATAGTAAAGATGACCCAATGGTTCCTTTTGTTGATTAAGAAAAATATAAACTTGCTCTTCCTAATGCGAAAATTATCATATTTAAAAATAGAAAGCATTTCGATCAAACAAAATTCTCAGAATTAATCAAAGATATTAAATTAATAAAATAAAAAAATGAATAAACTTGTTTTATTTGATATAGATGGAACTTTAACTAGGGGTTTGGGCGATGTCCACTTCGCAGCTTTTAGTTACGCTATTAAAAAAGTATCGGGAATAGAAACAAGTATTACTAAAATTGATCATAACGGAAAAACAGATAAACAGCTTATAGTTGAAATTCTTAAAAAAGAAGGATTAGAAGAAGTATTAATAAGAAGTAAATTAGAAGAAATTATAAAAGAAATGGTTACTTTTTTTGATAGAGAAACTGAAAATAAAAAAATGGAGGCTATAGAAGGAGCGAAAGAATTATTAGATTCTCTAACAGTTAATAATGTTTTAACAGGATTAGTTACTGGTAATTTAGAATCAATTGGCATGAAAAAATTAAAAATTATTGGTTTGGATAAATATTTTAATTTCGGAGGATTTGGTTCAGATGGTGAAAAAAGATCAGGAGTGGTTAAACTAGCGATAAAAAGAGCAGAAAAAATATCAGGCCATAATTTTAATTTGGAAGATATTTTTATCATTGGTGATACGCCGAGAGATATAATTGCCGGTAGAGAAGCTGGAGTTAAAACAATCGTTGTGACTACTGGAAAATATTCGGAAGAAGATTTAAAAGCCGAAAATCCAAATTTTATTTTTAAAAATTTAACCTACAAAAAAGAAATATTAGAAATTTTACTAGACTAAGTCTAGTAAAACCAGACATAGTTAGATGTTTAACTAGATCTACATAGTCAAATCGCCAAAAAAACGATTTTTTGATAGGATAAAAATATGAATAAAAAACTTATATTAATTTCGATTATTGTTTTTATCGTTGGAATAATAATTGGCGGATATTTATTTAGAGATGTCCAGCCCCGATCATTTTTAGCAATTGATCATTGCGATGATAATTGTTTAAATCCAAATGAATTATTGGGATTGATTGGTTCTGTTGGTGTTCAGAAGCTACCAGGCCTGATACCATTCATTGTAAAAGAAACGAATAAAACAATAGTTATAGATTCTCCGATTCATGAAGCCGCTATTCATTATATAATAATCCCCAAAAAAGATATAAAAGATGCTGGTGATATTTCTGAATCAGATAGAGACTATCTTATTGATGCTTACGCGGTTATTGGGCAAATTATCAGAGAAAAAAATCTTACAAGATATAAAATATATACAAATGGTCCTTCTTATCAGACAGTAAATTATATTCATTTTCATTTACTATCAAATGATATTGAGAAATAATTAAAAAATATGGAGTTTGAAGTAAAAGAAGGAATAAAAAAGAAACTCGACGAACAAGACCACAAATTATTAGTATTATGGGCCACTGATTGTGCCGAACACGTACTTCCATATTTTGAAAAAGAATATCCAAAAGATGACCGGCCTCGGAAAGCCATTGAAATGGGAAGAGCTTGGACACGTAACGAGATAACAATGAGCGAGATTCGTACTGCCGCATTTGCTGCTCATGCCTCTGCTCGCACTACCGATATTCCTGCGGCTCGCGCCGCCGCCCGTTCCGCCGGTCAAGCTGTCGCAACCGCTCATGTTGTTGGTCACGCCCCCCATGCCGCCAACTACGCTGTAATCGCCGCCGAAGCCTCAAATATCGTCAAAGAACGTGAATGGCAATACAAACACCTTCCGAAGCATCTTCGTTCAATAGTATTTAAAAAACACAATCAACGAAATAAACAAAAATAGTCTAATCAAATTTTTAAATAGCCTCCGCCCGAGAATTTTTCTCGAGCTTGATTTTTTTATATGACTTGATAGAATCTCTTTAGCAAAAAACGTTCTTTGACAAATAAAAAAGGAGGAATTTGATATGAGTATTGGATTTGTGGGTCGGCGAGGAATGGTCGGTTCCGTTTTAATAGAAAGAATGAGAGAAGAAAGAGATTTTAAACACATACCTGATTGTGTTTTCTTCAGCACATCAAATGTCGGCGGGCAAGGACCAATTGAAGCAAAAGGACAGCTATTAGAAGATGCGAACAGTATCACTGCTCTTGGAAAGTGTGATATCATAGTCACTTGTCAGGGAAGCGAATGGACATCTAAGATGTATCCTCAATTAAAGAAAAAAGGTTGGGAAGGGATCTGGCTTGACACAGCTTCTGCTCTCCGAATGGAGAAAAATAGTATTATTGTCCTTGATCCATTAAATAGAGAGATGATTAAGGAGGGTCTAAAGAAAGGAATAAAAACTTTCGTTGGCGGAAATTGTACTGTAAGTCTTATGCTTATGGCATGCCACGGACTTTTCGAAAAGAATCTTGTAGAATGGATAAATTCCGATACCTACCAAGCTGCTTCTGGTGCTGGTGCTAATCATATGCAGGAATTGATCAAGCAGATGATGTCTATTAGTAAAGTAAGTAATCCCGTTACAACTGCGCTGGAGCTTGACAGAGTAATTACTGAATGTTTACGGTCTTCCATTTTCCCAACTGAAAATTTTGGCGTTCCATTGGCATGTAATTTAATCCCTTGGATTGACCGAGCCGTTAAAGCTGGACAGACAAAAGAAGAATGGAAGGGTTTTGCCGAGGCAAACAAAATTCTAGGCAGAAAAAAACCTATTCCAATCAGTGGGACATGCGTCCGTATTGGTGCAATGCGTTGTCATAGTCAAGCATTACTAATAAAGCTTAAGAATGATATTACACTAAACGAAATCAGTGAGATTATTGCCACTGCTAATGAATGGGTCAAAGTTATTCCCAATGAAGAAGAAGCAACTATTAAACAACTTACTCCCGCAGCTGTATCAGGAACACTTAATATTACAATTGGCCGTCTTCGTAAAGCGAGAATGGGTCCTGATTATCTTCAGGCTTTCACTGTTGGTGACCAACTTCTCTGGGGAGCCGCCGAACCAATACGGAGAACTTTACGCATTATATTAAAAACTTTGTAAAGTTCTCTTCAGTAAAAGACCGTTAGCTTCGTGCTGTCGGTCTCTTTTTTTTAACTTCGCCAAATTCCCTCGGCCGTAGCCTATGGGCGAGGTTAATATCATTCCATATCCTATCCAATCCAAAAGTAAATACTTTAGTTGATAAACCAAATTTATTTTTAATATTTTTGTTTTCTTGCTATTATAATTTAATGGACTAAAAATTCCGAGGGTCTATAAATATATTAAAAATTTATGATTAAAAAAATAAAACTTTCCAAAAATATGAATGTCTCAAAACTTATTGATCATACTAATATAGATATTAAAGCTACGTCTGAAGATATTAAAAAAACCTGCAAAGAGGCAATTAAGTATGGATTTCGCGGAGTTGACGTAAGGTCAAAATGGGTAGGGTTAGTTAAAAAAGAATTAAATGGTACGGACATAAAAGTAGTTGTTTTAATAGATCCGCCAATGGGTTTGAGTTCTCATCGGGAAAGAATAAGGGTTTGTAAAAAAGCTAAGATAAATGGTGCTGACGAACTTGATGTAGTGATGAATATTGTGGATTTAAAATACGAAAGATACGGTAGAATCATAAATGATTTGAAAGCAATTTGTAAAATTCTTCCCACTAAAGTGATTATTGGTTCCGGATATTTAACCGATCAAGAAGTTAAAAAAGCGTCGGAGATTGTAAAAAAAGCTGGGGCTTTTTGCGTAAAAACAGCTACCGAAAAAGATCCTCTAGAAAGAAGAGAGTTAGAAGAAAAAGCCGAACATCTTAAAATTATGGCAAAGGCAGCTCCTGGACTTTCGATTAAAGCGTCTGCTAAAATCAAGACATTGGAAGATGTCAAACAAATGATCAAAGCTGGGGCAGATATTATAGGAACCAGTTCCGGAGTTGAAATTATGAAGATTCGTGTTAATGGTCTTTAATATAAAAATTACATATGAAAAAAATCTCTAAAAGAAAAATTAAAAAAGTTCAAACGACATATTTATATCCGGATCCCGAGTTACCGGCGGTCAAGGAAGATTTTAGAAAAACATTTCAGTGGCGAATTTTTAAAGTTATGGCAGAATTTATTGATGGTTATGATTTTCTGGCTGATTTAAAAAAAACCATTAGTATTTTTGGTTCTACAAGTCTTAATCCAGATAACCATTATTACAAAGAGGCGTGTAAATTAGGAGGGATTTTGGCTAAAAATGGGTATACCGTTATTACTGGAGGCGGACCGGGTATTATGGAAGCCGCCAATCGCGGTGCTTTTGAAGCCGGTAAAGAATCGGTGGGTATAAATATTCAGCTTCCCGAAGGCCAAAGAATGAATGATTATGTTACAAAACCAATTGGATTCAGCTATTTTTTCGTCCGCAAAGTAATGCTTTCTTTTTCTTCTAAGGCATATGTCTTCTTCCCTGGTGGATTCGGCACCCTAGACGAGTTTTTTGAAATGGTTACTCTCGTCCAAACAAAAAAGCTGACAAAACCAATACCTATTATTGCAGTTGGAAAAGAGTACTGGCAGGATTTGTTTAAGTGGCTTAAATCAGAAATTTACTTAAAGCACAAAATGATTAAAAAAGAGGACTTAGAAATTTTCCAGCTAGTTGATTCTGCGGAAGAAGCTTACAATATCATCAAAAATAGGAAATTAGAGAAGTGTTCCAAAAAATCGTAGAAGATAAATCAGTTGAGTCCATCCTGCCCCTAGAGATCTTCCCTTAATAAGAAAATATTTGAGGAATGCATTATGCTTCCTCT
>JAHJCL010000006.1 GCA_018813025.1 Patescibacteria group bacterium | reverse complement strand
TATTTAAATTAAAAAAAGTGCTTTTATTCAAAATAGGACTTTTAACCAGCCAAGAAGTTAGAATTAATTCTAAAAAATTTAAACGGGAAGAATTATTAAATAAATTAAAAAGGGGAGAAATAGATATTCTGATCGGTACCCACGCTTTAATTCAAAAAGAAGTTAAGTTCAAAAACTTGGCTCTGGTTATCTTAGATGAACAGCATAGATTTGGAGTTAAACAAAGAACTAAACTCTGTACTCAATCAGAATTAGTTCCTCACCTTTTATCAATGACTGCCACTCCAATACCTCGAACCTTGGCCCTAACTATTTATGGAGATTTAGATTTATCTTTAATTGATGAAATGCCTAAGAATAGAAAAAAAATAATTACTAGAATAATCAATCCTCTAGGAAGAAAATCTGCTTATAAGTTTATAGAAAAAGAAGTTAATTCCGGTAGACAGGCTTTCGTAATCTGTCCAAGGATCGAACCCTCTTTAAATAAAGGAGAACAAAAAAATAATATCTGGACGGATGTTAAAGCAGTTAAAGAAGAGTACGTCAAACTTTCAGAAAAAGTTTTTCCTAGTTTAAAAATTGCCATGCTTCACGGTAAAATGAAAAGTCAGGAAAAAGAAAAAATAATGAAAAAGTTTAAAGAAAAAAAGATTGATATCTTAATTTCAACTTCAGTAATAGAGGTTGGTATTGATGTGCCCAATGCCACGGTTATGATGATTGAAGGAGCTGATAAATTCGGTTTGGCTCAACTTCATCAATTTCGAGGAAGAATTGGCCGAGGCCAGCATCAATCTTATTGTTTCCTATTCACTGAATCATCGGGACGGACAATTAACCGGCGTTTAAAAGCTTTAATCTCTTGCCAAAATGGATTTGAGTTGGCGGAAAAAGATTTAGAAATAAGAGGACCCGGGGATCTATCTGGTTTTAGACAATCAGGAATTCCTGACCTATTAATGGCTTCGTTAAAAAACCTGGATTTAGTAGAAAAAACCAGAGATGCGGCCAAAGACCTTTTATTAAAAGATCCTTCTCTTAAAAAATATCCTCTTTTACAAAAAGAAGTAAGAGACCTAAAACAAACAATCCACCTTGAATAGTGGATACCTGATAAATGCCGAGTGTAATCTGTTAAAACTTATCGTTATAATTTTCTGGATTTAGCGGTTGGCCAAAACCCAAGCTCTTTGCCCAGCATTAATCTCGTTTGAGCGTCTATAGCTGGAAAAGAACCGAATAAAATCAAAGTAATGGGCAATAGCAACCATTGTAAAATCATTGATAAACTTCTAATACGGCCATAATTAGCCGGCCTAGGCGGTAATAGTAAAAAACTCATTCCGGCACTGATAACCATACCAAACATGGAAATCGTCATTAAATTAGAAGTTAAACGAGGAATACTATAAAACAAAAGACTGTTATGAAATTTTTCTCCTCCCAGAAAAATCGGCAACCAACCTAAAAAGAAAATTAATAAAGCGCTGACAGACCAAGACCAAAATCCTTCTATCATAACAAGTGAATGACGAATTTTTTCTTTAACCGCGAGTTTTTTGTCTTTGAAAAAATTATAAAACAAATAAGGAATATTTTCCGATCCCCAAGCCCATCTTCTCTGTTGTTTGTATTGATTGACAATGGTTAGCCAAAGATTTTTGGCCATAACTGTATCCATAGAAACCGGATAATATAATGGCACAACCCGATAATCGCCTTGATAAAAAAGGTAGGCCTTCCAAAAAACATTGGAATCATCGGAAACAATCTTAGAAGGATAACCAATGTCAGCAAATACAGTGAAAGGAAAAGAGTGGGAAGAATAAGTCACCAACTGCTCCTGCCTCTCTTGCTGCATCATTTGCCAGAAAGTACTGGAACTGGCAATAATTCTGGAAAAAGCAGGGGCATCCCAGATATTATTATTATAAACAGGAATCGGCTGGTAACTTGACCTTAACGGAAACTCGGCTTTTAAATAGTTCCAAGTTAGAACTGAAAAATAATTGGGATAGGGTTTGGTATCAATATCGAAATTAGAAACTATGATATTTTGATAAGGAATTTTTAATGGAACGACTATTATTTCTTTAACTTTTTTAAGAGCCCAAGAAACGTTAGAACCTTTACCGGCTACTTCTCCTTCAATATCTTTTGGATGAACAGTGATTAAAAAACGGAAAAATATTTTTTCGTATTTATCTTGAATTTGCTTAGCTATTTTTTTGGCTTCTTCTCCGCCCCTTTCCTCAATAGCCAACACTACTATCATTTTATCTTTGGGGTAAATACAATTTTCTAAAGCACGACAGGAAGAATCAATAATTTCCGATCCTTCTTTGTAGGTCGGCAGGGTTATAATATGATAGATATCTGACCAAGAATCAGTATAATCTTTTTGTAATTTTTCCAACCAGTTAATTTTTAAATTTTTCTTCAGTTTTTTAAAACTGGCTATTTGACAAAGAGAAAGATAGAAAATTCTTAACAGCCAAATAATATCAAAAGCAATGATGAAAAAAATAACTAAAATCGGCATTGTTTTAGACAACCAAAAAGCTAAAAAAAGAGTGAGCCAAGATAACAATCCTGGAATTATTTCAAAAAACCTAAAAATTTTTCTATCTTTAGGATTATGAATTTGGAAAGATTTAGTAATTTCCAGTGAATTTTCTGACATGCGACCCCACGGGGAATCGAACCCCGGTTATCGGGATGAAAACCCGATGTCCTAGGCCTCTAGACGATGGGGTCAAGACGTTCTTTATTTTTATGGTAAAAACTATATAAACAAAAAGGAATCAAATGATTTGTTTTTATTCTATGGGAAAAGTCAAAAGAAATCAACAGATTTCTTTTAATTTTAACAAATTACGATTTGAAATAAAACAATAAAAAGATAGAATAGCTATATGAACATTTTAGGTATAGAAACAAGTTGTGATGATACTGGTATTAGTATAATAAAATGCGAAACGAAAAGCGAAAAGCGAAAAGCTATTTTTGATATTCTCTCTAATGTTGTTTCTTCTCAAACAAAAATTCATGCTCAATATGGTGGCGTTTATCCGATGCTGGCAAAAAGAGAGCATGAGAAAAATTTGCCAATAGTTTATAAAACAGCTATAAAAAGAGCCTTTGGGCGGAAAAAACCTCAATTAGATTTAATTGCCGTGACTAATGGTCCAGGATTAGAGCCGTGCCTGTGGCAAGGAATTAATTTTGCTAAAAAATTATCGGAACAATTAAAAATACCGATAATTCCAATTAATCATATTGAGGCACATATATTGGTTAATTTTATTAATCAAGATTTTCAATCTTCAACCTTCAATTTTCAAAGAATATTTCCGGCGATTGCTTTAATAGTTTCTGGAGGACATACCCAATTAATCCTGATGAAAAATTTTGGAAAATATAAAATCTTAGGAGAAACATTAGACGATGCGGCTGGTGAATGTTTTGATAAAACAGCCAGAGTTTTGGGATTAAGCTATCCCGGTGGACCAGCTATAGAAATTGAAGCCTCTAAAGCCAATAGAGAGCCATCCTCTATTAGTTTGCCGAGACCGATGATCTATCAAAAAAACTATAATTTCAGTTTTTCCGGGCTTAAAACAGCGGTCTTATATAAAGTTAAAAACGAAAAACGAAAAACGAAAAACGAAAAATATATCCAAGAAATGGCTCTTGAAATCCAAAATGCCACTATTAATGTTTTGTCTTATAAAACTTTTAAAGCAGCTGAAGAATATCAAGTAAAATCGATTTTTTTGGGAGGAGGAGTGACAGCTAATAAGCAATTAAGAAAAAGATTTAAACAACAAGCTAGAAAATATAAAATTAAATTATTCGTTCCTGATAAAAAATATTCCACTGATAATGCAGTAATGACGGCAATAACCGGATATTTTAATTGGCTAAAAATTAAAGGAAAAATGCCAAAAAACATTGAAGCCAATGGTAATTTAAGGTTAAAATGAATAAACAGCATTAGAAAATTTTATGCTTGATAAAAATTACGATCACAAAACTGTTGAAAGCAGAATTTATAAAAAATGGGAAGAAAGCGGCTATTTTAATCCTGATAATTTACCAAAAAGACATAAAAAACCATTTAC
>JAHJCL010000040.1 GCA_018813025.1 Patescibacteria group bacterium | reverse complement strand
TACATTTTTTAGACCTCAATAATGACCGGTAAAACCATTGGTCTCCTCTGGGTTTTTAGGAATAGAAATTCTCCTATTTTATTTCTTATTTCATCTTTAACATAAGTCATATTAGCCGCTCCTTCCGAACCAGTAGTTCTGTTGATAATTCCCACCACTCTTTTTCTAGTTTCTCCTAAAAGAATTTTGGATTCTCTTAAATAAACAAAACCTCGAGAGATTATATCGGGAGAACCTTTGACTTGACCGGTTTTTCTATCAATGACCGCCACGATCACAAACATACCGTCTTCAGCCAGCATTTTTCGGTCTCTTAAAACAACTTCTCCGACATCGCCAACGCCCAAACCATCAACCATAATATGGTTTGATATTACTGTTTTTGCTTCTACGAAAATCCTTTGGGGATCAAGATCAACGATTTGTCCGTTTTCAGCCACAACAATGTTTTTTTCCAATATCCCTGTTTCTCTGGCTATTTGGGCATGAGAAAATAACATTGAGTATTGGCCATGAATAGGAATAAAAAATTTAGGTTTCATTATTCTGATCATTTTTTCCAATTCTTCTTTTTGAGCATGACCTCCGGCGTGAATGTCCATCATTTTATAATGAAAAACTTTAGCGCCTTGTCTTAAAATATTATCCTTAAGATTTTGGACAGATCTTTCATTTCCGGGGATAACTGAAGAGGAAAGTACCATAGAATCTCCTTTTTGAAGTCGAATGGTTTTATCTTCCCTATTAACGATTCTCATAAGGGCCGCTGAAGATTCTCCTTGAGCTCCGGTGCATAGAACGATTATTTTGGAATCGGGAAAATCTCTCATATTTTTCTTCCCAATCAAAGTTCCTTTTTTTATTTTAAAATATCCAAGTTGTCGAGATATCTCGATGTTAGTTTTCATTGAACGGCCTTCAACAATAACTTTTCTTTTGTATTTTTCAGCCAAAGTAACCATTTGCTGAATCCTGTTTATCAAAGAGGAAAAGGTAGCAGCGATAATTCGGCCATTAGCCTGCTGAAATATTTTTTCTAAATTTTGGAATATATCTTTTTCGGATAACGAATGTCCTTCTTCTTCAGCTCCAGTTGAGTCAGACATTAAAAGCAGTACTTTTCTATTACCTATGCTTTCTAATTTTTTAAAATCAGTCGGCAAGTCATTAACTGGTGCCGGATCAAATTTAAAATCAGAAGTATGAACAATATTTCCTAAGGGAGTATTGATGATTAATCCTAAATTGTCGGGAATATTGTGGTTTTGACTGAAAAATTCAATTGTAAACGGCTTCAATTTAACAATCGATCCGTTTCTTACTTCATCAATATTAAGTTTGGGTAATTTAGAAAATTCTAGTTGTCTTTTTATAATAATTCCTTTAGTTAAGGGAGAAGCATAAATCGGTAAGTCTCTTCTCCAAATTTTACTAATAATATAAGGAACAGCGCCAATATGATCATAGTGACCATGAGTAAAAACAATCCCGACAACATTTTTTTCTTTACCCTTCAAATAGGAAGAATTAGGAATAACATAATCAATACCTGGCATACTCTCTTCAGGCATTTTGAAACCAACATCAACTATAAGTATTTTGTCTTGATACTCAAATATCGTCATATTGCAACCGATTTCACCCAATCCGCCAAGCGGAATAATTTTAACTATATCTTGTTTTATCATATTGTTTAATTAAGTTAACTAATAAAAACTTTAATATTTAACGTCAGTGCCGAGAGTGGGATTCGAACCCACATAGGGTTGCCCCCGCAGCGTTCTGAACGCTGTGCGTCTAACCAATTTCGCCACCTCGGCAAAAAGATAAACTTATCTTTGGTAGGAAATTATAAATTTTCTTGTTGTTCAATGAGTTTTTTGAGCTCAGAAGCAATTTTTGGATTTTTGAGTGTTAAGTAGAAATTAGATAAAATCCATTCGGTTTTGTTGCCACATTCAAGCCATTTACCTTCAAATTCACATCCATAAATATTTTTACCATCTTGAATCATTTTTTCTAAAGTTTCAGCTAAAATTATTTCTCCTCTTGGACTTGGTTTAGCTACTGACAGATATTCGAAGACATCAGGAGTCAGAATATATTTTCCCACTATTGCTAGGTCAGATGGAGCTTCCTCAACACTCGGTTTTTCTACAATTCCTTTAATTTTATATACTCTATCTTTAATTTTTTCAACTTCGACAATTCCGTAAGAGCTAATTTTATTTTTAGGAACTCTATATAATGCCAAAACTGGTCCGTTGTATTCTTGATAAACGTTGATTAATTGGGAAAGGCAAGGAGTTTTAGATTCAACAACATCATCACCAAATAAAACTGCACTAGGTTCCTGACTTATTTCTTCTTTGGCCTGTAAAATAGCGTGGCCATCTCCCAATGGTTCATTTTGAAAAACTTGAGAAATAGCATAATTAGAAAAAGAAAGTTTTTCAGAAAGTTTATTGAAGTTATTCAGTTCCTCCAAAATTTTATCTTTTTTTCGTTGTTTCAATATTTTTTTCAAATCACCATTACTTTTAGAGAAATAATCTAGAATCATTTCTTTTCCTGCTCGGCTGACAAAGATTATTTCTTCAATTCCCGAAGCCACAGCTTCTTCAACGATATATTGCAGAATCGGCTTATCTACTAATGGGAAGAGTTCTTTAGGTAAAACCGTGCTTAGCGGTAGAAACCTTGTTCCTAAACCGGCCACTGGTATAATCGCTTTTTTGATTTGTTTCATATTTAGTTCAAAAAATCTAAATCAGTTAGTGCTGATTTCAGCGGCTCCTCGAAACGAAGTTCGGGAACTTCTTTATAGTTTTTGTTTTTTATCCAACCTGATTTTGTATAATAATAGCAAGCTCCGGCTAATTTTTCAAATTCCTTATACTCACTGACACATTTTTTACTTACCCAATTGGACATTTTTAAATCTGTTTTACTGGGATTAATGGTCACATGACTATAACCTGGGGGAATGATAATTGATTCGCCTGATTGAGCCCGAACAGCAAAAACATCTTCTACTTTTTTATCATTTTCTTTTTGTATCAGAAAGATTGCCTCTCCTTCTAATACAGAATAAAGCTCTTGGAAATTGTTGAGATGTTGATGTCCTTTAGTTTTTGCAAATTCTTGGCCTAACATTTGCGATGGAATAACAGTGATATCATATCTGAGTCCGTTTTTTTCTTCAATTCCTCTATACATATAATATAATTCAAGGTTCGGCGCTGTTTTTTTCCAAATTTTGTCATAAAACATTTCCTTCATATCATCAAGATGTCTGATATCTGGTTTTATGTTTTGTAATTTAGTCATTAGTATTTTTATCTTAATACTCTTTTGGTATTAATATACCAGTTTTCAATATTACTAAGACGCTTAGACGGGTCGGATATTATATTTTCTCCGACTCCTTTTATGTCTGATGAAACCAAGTAGAGATAATCAGGGTTGTATAAAAAGATAGCAGGCAAATCATTGATGATATTCTCTTGGAATTTTTCTAAATTTTCTTTTCGGATATTCTCATCAAATGTTTTTCTAATTTCTTCTAAAAGTCTATCGCTATCTTTATTTTCGTAAAGAGAGAGATTAAGTCCAGGGTCTCTTTGTTGAGAGGAATGCCAGAAGGGGAATGGATCGGGTAATGAGCCCAAAACTTCGCCGAATAAAAGAATCTGGTAATCTCTTTTTTTAATAATATCTCTTTCTAAAGTAGAAATATCAAAAGTTTGGATATTAAGCTCAATTCCTATTTTAGCCCATTGCTCTTTAATAATATTGGCAGTTTGAACCAAGAGCGGCTGATTGACTGTTATTAAAGATAATTTTAAAGGAAAGCTTTCAACCTTGGTGTTGCAAAGTTCGTTTAATTTAGCTCTGGTGCTTTTACCTGTTTTTCCGGTTCCTTGAGTTAATCCATTGGGAGTCAATATCTCCGAAGAATATTTTTCTTGGAATTTAGTTACCGCAGCTTTTGTTTGCTGGCCGAAATAACCACTAACTTCTCCTTCAGGATAAACATCTTGGAATTGAGCCAGGCATTTCTGAAGTTCAGTGACTTCGTTGCCTTTGGATCCGACTTCTAAATTACTTTCAAATTGAAAAGAAGTTGATTTATTAGTGGTTTTAACTCTATAGCCATCGGAAGTCTCTTCAAATCCGGCATTTTCCAAAACATCTTGAGCTTTCTGAATGTCAAAAGAATAAGTTTCTTCTGGATTTTTAATATTATAGATACGAGGCATAACCGGCGAATTAACCGCTTGGCCGTATCCCAATAAAACTTTTTGGATAATTTCTTCTTTGTCAGTGGCATAATTGAGAGCTTCTCTCAAACCATCATCGATTAAAGTCTTAGAATCGCCATCTAACGGATTAAGATTAAAAAAGAGAGCGAAATATCTGGGTAGAGTTAAGGAATAGGTTTTAAGACCCAAATTTATTTTGGATAATTTCTCCGGAGAAGTTAATGCTAATCCTTTTATGTCTTTAGTTGAATAAGCTTTAATTAAATCTTCTTGGTTGCTAAAAAAGTAGAATGTGATTTTAGAAATATAGGGACCAGAAGATCCTTTGGCAAAGTAATTTTCATTTCTCGCTAAAGTTAAAGAAATTGTTTCATTCTCTTGATTTTTTTCCAGCATTTCAAATTTATAAGGACCTGATCCAATTGGCTTGAGGTTATTGGCGCTAAGAGGAAAGTTTTCCGGGTTTATTGATTTCCAAATATGTTCAGGGATAATTTT
Organism: Patescibacteria group bacterium; assembly: GCA_018813025.1. Lineage (GTDB taxonomy): Bacteria > Patescibacteriota > Minisyncoccia > Minisyncoccales > DG-74-3 > JAHJCL01. The sequence goes on along the minus strand of JAHJCL010000040.1, from coordinate 8,233 downwards.
AAAAGTACAGTATTCTAAAAATATACTTGATGGTTTTTGTAAGACAAAACGGATTGTATTATCAGAAACTCTTTCTATCTCTATACCCGACCAGCTCACTCTTAATGGACTTTTGAAATCAGGATTTTGGATAGTTTTAATGGTGAAAATAATATCATCAATAGTCAGCGGTTTTTTATCGTGCCAGAAAATATCGTCTTTTAAGACAAATTGATAAATTTTGCCGTCTTCTAAAATGCTATATTCTTTAGCTAACTGTGGAATAAGTTTACCATTAGAATCATAGGTCATTAAACCGGAAAAGATAATTTCAACCAAATCTCTATCAACATCGTTGGCTTGTGCATAAACAGGATTAATGAAGCGGGGAAATCCAATAATTGCCTCGGAATAATATCCTCCAACAGTTGGTTCAACCTTAGTGTTGTCTAGGTAGAGAGTTATTAAAAGAAAAGAAAAAGAGGTGATAGTTAAAAACGCAAAAAGGGAAAAGACAATTTTCTCCTTTTTATTTAAAACATTAAAAAGTTGCATCCATTGGGCCTTAGATGGATAAGGTCCAGGAGATTTTTTAGAAGTTTTTGGCATTTAGACAAAAAGATTAAAAATAGCCACAGCTATAAAGCAAATTACTGTGATACCAGTAAGCCAGAAGATTTTTTTTTGGAGTCCCCGACGGGTTGAATAGAAACCGCTTTGTCCGCCGAAAAGAGAACCTAAACCTGTTCCTCTTTGCTGTAAGAGAACTAAAACAATTAAAAGAGAAGAAATTATAATTTGAGTAATCGGTAAATATTCTTTTATTTTTGTTATATTTATATCCATGTTTTTATTTTATTTGTATGCTCCAGTGACAAAATTAACTCCCCAGATAATCAGAGAAGTCCAAAACAAGGGAGTTATTCCGCTAATAACCAATTCCGGAAAAATCACATCGGTTATCCAAATAATTATCATATTAATTACTAAACCAAAAAAACCAAGAGTCAAGACCTGAAGAGGTAGAGTGACTAAACTGAGAATCGGCTTAACTATTATATTTAATAAGCCCAAAGCCAATCCGACTGCTATAAAAAGTTGCCATCTTTCAGTTAAAACAATGCCGAAAAATTCTGATTGGCCGGGGACAATATCTAAACTCACTCCACTAATAAAATGGACGGCCAAGAAGATTCCTAAAGCTCCAGTAATTACTTTAAAGATGAGTTTACCTAACATAATAATATTATTATAATATCAGTTCAAGAAGCACAAGTCAAAGATGTAAATCATTTAATTTATAATTTCTGGTTGAAAAGAGCTGTTCATTTGAATATCTATCGGAATGACTTTTTCTATTTTTTCGTCTTTAATTAAAATTTTTACTAATTGTCCTTTGGTGGTTTCGGTTGAAAAGTTTTGGTCAAAAATAAAATTACCCAAACTGTAAAAAATCCAACCGTTTTTATAGCCTTCATATGGTTGAACAACATGAGGATGATGTCCAATTAATAAATCAGCTCCGGCATCAATCGCCATTTTAGAAAAATCTTTTTGAAATTGATTTGCCTCCGGTTCATATTCTGTTCCGGCATGTAAAGAAACAATCAAAATATCAACTTCTTCTTTAGCATCTTTAATATTTTTTTGGATTTCTGAAAAATCGTTTTCATTTATCCAGGCTATTCCCGGATTGGCATCGGTAGCTTTCCAACTGGAAGGCCCTAAGTTGGTATAGGCCAAAAAACCAATTTTTACGTCTTTAATTTCTTTAATTAAGGGAGAGAAGGTTGATTGTTTATTTAAATCAGCGCCGATAAAATCTATATTAGCTAGTTTTAATCTGACTAAAGTATCAACCAATGCTTCTGATCCATAGTCAAAAGCATGATTATTAGCTAAAGATAAAACGTCAAATCCGGCAAAAGTAAGACCTTCAATTGTTCGTGGGTCAGCTCTAAAGGAATAAATACTTCCTACTTTTGTTCCTTTATCAGATATTATGCTTTCTAAATTTCCGAAAGTAAGGTCAGCTGATTTTAAAAAATCAGCAACTTTTAAAAATGGCCACTTCCAATCATTATGTTGTTCAATAATATATTCAACTCCTCGGTCAAGCATAATATCGCCAGTAAAGATAAGAGTAATAAGTCCTTCTTCTTGTGCTTCCGACGGGAGTTCAGTATTGTTTTTACTCTCAATTTCAATTATTCGGCTTTTATTCCAAAAAAAATTAGAAGCTACGGCTACAGCAATTATCGCTAGGTAAATCAAACTCGTTTTATAAATTTTTTTGTATTTAGTCATAGATAAATGAACATGTAAAGTAATTATATCATTTCCTGATAGGGTCTTGAAAAAAATGATGATTCGGAATATAATACTTAACTATGCCCAAAGAAATTATTAAAATCAGAGGGGCGCGAGTACACAATTTAAAAAATGTCAGTCTTGATATTCCTAAAAATAAATTAGTTGTTATTACCGGATTATCTGGTTCTGGTAAGTCGTCTTTGGCTTTTGATACTATTTATGCCGAAGGTCAAAGACGGTATGTCGAGAGTCTTTCATCTTATGCTCGTCAATTTTTAGGCATAATGCCGAAACCGGCCGTTGATAGTATTTCCGGAATTTCTCCGGCAATTAGTATTGATCAAAGAAAGGCAATTCATAATCCCCGTTCAACAGTGGGTACGATTACAGAAATCTATGATTATCTGCGTCTTTTGTTTGCCCGAATTGGTCAGCCCCATTGTCCGCAGTGTAATAAAAAGATTGATTGCCAAAGTATTGGTCAGATAGTCAGCCGTATAATAAAAGACAAATCTTTAAAAAATAAAGAGGTGACTATTTTCGGTCCGATTATTAAAGGTAAGAAAGGTGAGCATTATGGAATTTTAAATCAGATTAAAAGAAAAGGATTTGTTAAGGTTAGGATTGATGGTTTTATTCATCGTACTGAAGAAGCTTTGGCTTTAAAAATTAATAGGCAACAGGCGCATAATATTGAAGTAGTTATTGATAGGTTATTAATTGATTCTAAAGTTGACCGTTTTCGGCTAAGAGATTCAATAGAAACAGGATTAAAGATTGGTGAAGGTTTGGTTATGGTTGATGATTTAATATTTTCAGACCATTTTGCCTGTCAATCTTGCGGTTTATCTTTGCCTGAATTAGAACCCAGACTTTTTTCTTTTAATTCTCCTTATGGCGCTTGTTCCTCCTGTCAGGGTTTAGGAGAAAAAATGGAAATAGACCCTGATTTACTTTTGGTTAATGAAAATTTATCAATTGCTGAAGGAGCATTTTTTCCTTGGATTCAATCTTCTTACCTCGGCCCCAGTTATTTTAATAATTCTTCTTTTGATAGCGATGTCAATAAAATTGGATTTCAAAAGCAATTAGGGGTGGGACTTTTTAATACTGCCAAAAAAAATAAATTTTCTCTTAATGAACCAATTAAGAATTTATCCCCTAAGAGTTTAGATATAATTCTTTACGGTGATAAAAATAATGGTTTTGAAGGATTGGTTCCTTGTTTAAAGAAACGTTACAAAGAAACCGATTCAGAGCACCTGCGAAGCGAAATAGAAGAGTATATGATTAAGAAAATCTGCGAGGTTTGTATTGGTAAAAGATTAAAACCGGAGGTCTTGGGAATTATTGCTCTCGGTAAATCAATTGACCAGATGGTTTCTTTGCCAATCAGTAAATTAACAGATTTTTTGGAAACAATTTTAAAACAGAAGAACAACAATGGTTTACTTTCCAAAGCAGGCGTAGAAATTGCCCAGCCTATTATTAAAGAAATTGTTAAACGTTCTAAATTTCTTATTGATGTTGGCTTGAACTACCTTACTTTATCAAGAAAAGCCAACAGTTTATCCGGAGGAGAAGAGCAAAGAATAAGATTGGCTACTCAAATTGGTTCGGAATTGAGCGGAATACTTTATGTTTTAGACGAACCATCAGTAGGACTACACTCTAAAGATCAGGATAAATTGATAAAAACACTTAAAAGATTGAAGGAATTAGGTAATACTGTTTTAGTGGTCGAACATGATTCTCAAACAATTAAAAATGCTGATTGGATTATTGATGTCGGGCCGAAAGCCGGTATTAGTGGAGGACAAATTATGTTTGAAGGAACATTTAAGCAATTGCTCCGTTCTTCAACTCTGACCGGGCAATATTTATCAGGCAGGAAAAGGGTGGAAGTTAAGAAGGCGGTAAATAGTAAATCGAAAATCGTAAATTCTAAAAAATCGAATTATTTAATAATAAAAGGGGCTCAAGAACATAATCTAAAGAATATTGATGTTAAGATTCCTTTAAGTCAGTTTGTTTGTATTACTGGAGTATCGGGTTCAGGCAAAAGTTCTTTAATGAATGATATTTTGGCTAAAGCATTGTTAAAGAAGTTTTATAATTCTAAAGCCGAACCAGGAATTCATAGTGCTATTTTAGGAACAGAGAATATTAATAAAGTTGTTTTGGTTGATCAGTCGCCGATCGGAAAAACTTTGAGGTCTAATCCGGTAACTTATACAGGAGCTTTTTCCTATATTCGTAATATTTTTTCTGAAACTAAAGAAGCTCAAGCTAAAAATTGTCATTCCAGTCATTTCTCTTTTAATGTTAAAGGGGGAAGATGTGAAACTTGCCAGGGTCAGGGTAAAATTAAAATCGAAATGTATTTTTTATCTGATATTTATGTTGAGTGTCAAGATTGTAATGGCCGGAGATTTAATAAAGAAATTTTATCAATTGAACATAAGGGTAAAAACATCGCTGAAATATTAGAGATGACAGTTGAAGAATCTCTAGATTTTTTTAAAACAGAACCGGTATTATATAGAAAACTTCAAGTATTAAATAGAGTTGGTTTGGGTTATGTGCAACTGGGACAGCCGGCTCCGTATTTATCAGGAGGGGAAGCTCAAAGGGTAAAATTAGCCGCCGAACTTTCTAAAAAAGACACAGGTTCTACTTTATATATTTTAGACGAGCCGACAACCGGTCTTCATCCTGACGATATTCAGAAATTACTTTTTGTTTTAAGAAAGTTGGTTGATATGGGTAATACTGTTTTAGTGACAGAACATAATTTAGATGTAATCCGTAATGCCGATTGGGTAATAGATTTAGGACCCGGAGGAGGAGAAGAAGGGGGTAGTATTGTGGCTGAAGGCATTCCTAATGATATAGCCAAAAATCGTAAATCTTATACAGGTAAATATTTAAAAGATGTTTTTTCCGGCAAAGTTCTATAATAAACAGTGAAATTAACTTGACAAAATCTTAAATATGGTTTATAATTAAAAAATTAGGAAGGAATAAATATATGGAAATTTCTGAAGCGTTGATAGGACTAAAGAATTCTGAAGCGTTGGTAAGACTAAGGACGGTGAGAGTTAATCTTATTAGAACTTGCAAAGAAATCGAAGAACAAGAAAAAGAGTTATTCATGAAATGCGTTGAAGCAAAAAAAGCCGAAGATAAAAATCCGAATAGAGTGGTTGTGTTAGCCAATGAATGCGCTCTTGTCAGAGAAAATCTCAATAAAATTAAAAAGCTCCTTACCAATTTAGACAAAATTATTTCGAGTTTGGAAAAAGCTCAGAAGAGCAATCGTTAAACCCCATTTTAGATATCTGTTTTATTTTGATATCAAATAATGGGGATTTTGTTTTTTAATTTATCATCTTGACATCACTAGCTTATTTTAATAAGATTGTATTATCACTCTAAGACGATAAGTGATAAAAATTAATAAAATAATACAAAAAAATGAACATTAAACCTTTAGCAGACTATGTTTTGATTGAGCCGATCAAAGAAGAAGAAAAAACCCAGAGCGGTATTCTACTTCCTCAAACACTTGAAAAAGAAAAACCGGAACAAGGTAAAATTATTGCCGTTGGCTCCGGAAAAAAAGGTAAAGACGGTCGGATTATCCCACTAGAAGTAAAAGTCGGACAAAAAGTTTTATTTACCAAATACGGTCCAAACGAAATCAAGGTTGACGATAAAAAATATTTAATCGCTAAAGAAGAAGATATTTTAGCGATTATTGAATAAACCTAATTTAAAATTTAAAATATTATGGCAAAACAAATAGAATATGGAGAATCAGCTCGCAAAAGACTCAAAAGAGGAGTTGATAAATTAACCGACGTTGTAAAAGTCACTCTCGGTCCGGGCAGCAGAAATGTTGTTTTAGATAGGGGTTATGGTGCTCCCAATATTATCAACGATGGAGTAACGATCGCTAAAGAAATCGAATTAGAGGATAGAATTGAAGATCTCGGTGCTGGTATTGTTAAAGAAGTTTCGGAGAAAACCAATGATGTTGTTGGCGATGGAACAACGACCGCAGTGGTTTTGGCTCAATCTATGATCGAAGAGGGTCTTAAATTAATTGAAGCTGGTTTTATTCCGGCTGATATTAATAAAGGAATAAAAAATAAAGTCAGTGCCATTGTTGAGTTTTTGAAGAAAGCTTCTATTAAAATAGATAAAAAAGAAGATATTGCTAAAGTGGCAACCATTTCTGCTGAAAGTAAAGAAATCGGAGAGATGATTGCTGATATTATGGAAGAAATCGGCAAAGACGGAGTTATTACTGTTGAAGAATCTAAGAGTCTCGGTCTTCAAAAGGAAATTGTTAAAGGATTACAGTTTGATAAAGGCTATGTTTCTACTTATATGATTACTGACACTGAAAGAATGGAGGCTGTTTATGAAAATCCTTACATTTTAATTACTGATAGAAAAATTTCTTCAATAAATGACATTTTGCCTCTATTGGAAAAAATAGCTAAATCAGGCAAAAAAGAATTAATTATTATTGCCGATGATATCGACGGAGATGCTTTGGCAACCTTAGTAGTTAATAGATTGAGAGGAACATTTAATACTTTAGCTATTAAAGCTCCTGGGTTTGGTGACAGGAAGAAAGAAATGCTTCAAGATATAGCCACAGTAACAGGAGGTCAAGTTATTTCAGAAGAATTAGGTTTGAAAATAGAAAACGCTGAAATAGAACATTTGGGTTCAGCTCGAAAGATAATTGCCAATAAGGAAAACACTACTATTATCGAAGGGAAAGGAAGTAAAGAAGAAGTTGAAGCCAGAATTTCTACTATTAAAAAAGCAATTGAGAAAAGCGATTCTGATTTCGATAAAGAAAAATTGAAAGAGAGATTAGCTAAATTAACCGGAGGAGTAGCGGTTATTAAAGTTGGAGCTGCAACTGAAGTTGAACAAAGAGCCAGACAGAGCAAGATTGAAGATGCATTAGCAGCTGCTCGAGCAGCAGTGGAGGAGGGAGTTGTTCCCGGTGGCGGAATTGCTTTGGTTGTCGCTGCCATTTTAGCTGATTCTCAAGAAGAAGATTTATCAGCAGCAGAAATGAAGGGATATAGGGCTGGCCAAGAAATAGTTAAAAGAGCTTGCCAGGCTCCTTTAAGGCAGATAGTTGAAAATACTGGAGCTGATGAAGTTGTTTTATATAAAATCCTCAAACAGATTGATGAGAATAAAGAAAAAGAAATCAAGACTAGCGGAAAGATTGATTGGGCTTTGGGTTATAATGCTATTACCGGACAAGTTGTTAATATGATTGATGAGGGTATTTTTGACCCGACTAAAGTAACCAGATTAGCTTTAGAAAATGCTGCTTCAGCAACTTCAATGTTTCTGACCACCGAAGCTGTTGTGGCTGAAAAACCGGAAGAAAAGAAAGAAGGAGGAATGGGTGGAATGGGTGGAATGCCTCAAATGCCCGGATATTAATAAAAGAACAATTATTTCTTAATATGAAAGCTGATAGAGGACGGGCCTCTATCAGCTTTTTAGCTTGGCAAAATAGCTTTTTTGTATTATGATTTGGATTGATATTACTTAATTGAAAATCAATTTTTGGAGAGGTACCAGAGTGGACTAATGGAACGGCCTGGAAAGTCGTGACCCTTACGGGTCTCGTGGGTTCGAATCCCACCCTCTCCGCCACGACAATTTTTTATCGGCAGACCCGAGTGACCGCGAATGAGCTGTGACCCGAGTGCATGATAAAAATTGTAAACAAAAACAACGACTTTCTCTGTCGCTGTTTTTGTTTTTACTCAGCCAGCAGTGTTAGGGTTTTATCTTTGTAAACTATCCTCGATCTTAAATTACCAAGTAGTTCTCGCTTCTCTGACACAGATCCCTCTTTTAAAATATACTTTGCATAGTTTCGTATATCGGTATC
>JAHJCL010000005.1 GCA_018813025.1 Patescibacteria group bacterium | reverse complement strand
TTCGAACGAAGTGAGAAATCAAGGTTCTTGAAGAAAGCGAAAGGTTCTTATTTAGCTTTAATAATTAAGGGTACGAAGACGAAACCTGGGTATTCTATTTCCTCAAACTCATCCGATGATTTCTTAAAAAACACCCAAATGGAATTTTTAATTGGAGTAACTATCCGCCCTCCGATTTTTAATTGTTTTTTCCAAACTAATGGCAATTCTTGAGCTGAAGCTGAAGCTAAAATATTATCAAAAGGAGCTTCTTTTTCATATCCCCTGGAACCATCAGCGCAAATAAAATCAATTGTTTTAAAGCCGTGTTTAGCCGCATTTTTTTCTCCCAATTCTTTTAATTTTGGAATAATCTCAGTTGCTATTACCTTTCCCTGATTGCCAACAATTTCAGCTAAAAGAGCGCTGGTCCAACCTGAACCGGAACCAATATCTAAAATTTTGTCTCCTGCTTTGGGATTTAATTGCTCGAGCATAAAAGCCACTACTAATGGCTGAGAAATGGTTTGGCCAAAGCCGATAGGAAGAGCTTCATCCAATTCAGCAAAATTTTTTATTTCTTCAGTTAAGAAATCTTCTCTTTTAATTTTTTTAAAAGCATTAATAATTCTGGGAGTTTTTAACCATCCTTGTTGAATTAAGTTTTCAATTAAATCCATTGTTTTAAATTATTCATAATCCAGAGCATCAATTGGAGATAATTTAGCTGCTTTCTGGGCAGGATAAATTCCAAATATTAAACCAATAATGGTTGAAACACTGAAAGCTAAAATTATGGAGTTTAAAGAAAAAATAAATTTCCAACTAGGGTCGAGAAAAGCTACTGCAAGTTGGCTGGCGGCAAAAGAAGCTATAAATCCCAAAAAAATACCGATAGCTCCACCTAAGAGAGTCAAAACAACAGCTTCAATTAAAAACTGCCACAAGATATCCTTCTCCTGGGCTCCTACTGCCTTCCTGAGGCCGATTTCTCGAGTTCTTTCAGTAACTGATACCAACATTATGTTCATAATTCCTATTCCACCAACTAATAGGGCAATAGAAGCCACGGCTGATAAAAAAACGGTTATAGTATTGGTGACAGTGCTTAGTATTTGGGCTGTCTGTTTCTGGCTCATAACCTTAAAATCGTCTTTGGCTAAATCCCCTTCCGGATTATCAATATTATGCCTTTCCCGAATAGTTAACCTGATATTATTTACTGCTTCATCAATTTTATCTTCGGAAATTGTTCTGGCAATAATTTGTTGAATGGAGTCACGACCTAAGATAAGTTTTTGAGCAGTAGTCAACGGGATATAGGCCACTTCGTCTAAATTCATAAACATTTGAGTTCCCTGCGGAGCTAATACTCCAATCACAGTAAAATTAGTTTTTTTAATTCTTACTGTTTTTCCAATAGGATTATCGTCTTCAAATAAATCTTCCTTTAACTTGCTACCTAAAACTATTTTTCGCGCCATTGATTTAACATCCCAATCAGTGATATTTAAACCCATTTCAATATGAGCATCCATAACATCTGCACCCGCTTCGGTGGTTCCGAAAAAACTTACTTTCTTACTTTCATCTTTATAAATTACCCTTTCCGTCCCCATTACAAAAGCTGCCACTTTATCTATCAATGGGTCTTGAGCAATAGCTAAAGCGTCTTCATATTTGAGAGTTTTAATCTGCATCTCTTCCATAATTGATTGTATCCCTTGTCCTTTTTCCATACTTTTAGACCACGGACCCGGTTCAATAAAAATATTATTTGAACCAAAAGACGCTACTTGGCTGATAATTAAATTTTGAGCTCCACCACCGATAGATATCATAGTCATAACGGAAGAGATACCGATAACAATACCTAAAAGAGTCAAAAAAGCACGGCTTTTATTGGTTTTGATTCCGATAATGGCAGTTTTAAAATAATCAGTAAATTTCATATTTTTACGAAGTGAAAAAACAAGGTTCTTGAGCGAAGCGAAAGGTTCTTATCTAATTAAACCATCTTTAGCTGATTTCCTTTGACTCGTAAATTCGTCAGAAAAAATCTTACCATCTTTTAAAGAAATAATTCTTTTAGCTATTTGAGCAGTATAGCTTTCGTGAGTGACTAAAATAATAGTACGGCCGTTATTATTTAATTCTTCCAATGTTTCTATAATTTTTTGTCCGGATTTAGAGTCTAAATTTCCAGTTGGTTCATCGGCAAAAATTAAAAATGGATTATTGATAATAGCTCTGGCAATAGCGACTCTTTGTTGTTCGCCCCCGGAAAGTTGATTGGGTGAATGATTAATTCTGTGATTTAAACCGACTAAAGACACTGCTTCTTCGACCATTTCGTTTTTTTTCTGTTCAGGTAAATCAGTATAAATTAAAGGAAGTTTAACATTATCAAATACATTAGTTTTAGGTAGAAGATTGAATGTTTGAAAAATAAATCCTAGGTCTTTATTTCTGATTCGGGCTGATTCTTCATCGTTTAATTTAGTTACATCTTGACCTTGAAAAAAATATTTTCCTGAAGTTGGTCTGTCTAAAAGACCCATAATGTGCATTAAAGTAGACTTACCTGATCCTGACGGACCAATAATAGCAACGAATTCCCCTTTTTGAATATCAAAAGAAATTCCATCTAAAGCAATAGTTGGAACAGATCCTTCACGAGAGTAAATTTTTTTAATATTTTCAACTTTAATCACTGTCTTTGATAAAAGTTATTACTTCTTGACCTTCATTAAGGCCGGAAATAACTTCTATATCTCCTTTATTTCCTTTTAATCCAGTTTGAATCTCAATTTCTTTAGGATTATTATTTTCTAAAATTTTTATCCATTGTTTATCGTCTCTTTCCGTTACAGCTCTTTGAGGAACAATTAAAACATTTTCTTTACTGTCAGTAACGATAACCACATTAGCGGTCATTCCTGATTTAATTTTCGAATTTTCTTCATTAATAGAAACTTTTATTTTGTAATAAACTACTCCGCCAATAACTGTCTCAGCCGGTTCGATTTCTATTACCTGCCCGGAAAGTTTCTGCTCAGGAAAAGCGTCGAGACTGATTCGGCATTTATTACCAATAATTATTTTATCAATGTCTACTTCCGGAATATCAACTTCTATTTGAAACGGCGCTTGAGGAATTATAGAGAAAACAAAATCTATACTAGGCGATTGAACTTGTTCGCCGACTTCTTTTTGTATTTTAGCTATTCGCCCGTTAATGGGGCTTATTAAAACAGAATCTTTAATTTGTTTTTCTAAAAGATTGACCTTAGCATTAGCTTGATCTACTTGAGCTTGGTTGAATTTAACATCCTCTGACCGAGGTTGGGCGGTTAAAAGAAAAAAATCATCTTGAGCTGCTTTTAGTTGCCCCTGGGCAACTAAAACTTCGGCCTCGGCTTTATCAATCGCGGTTTTATTAGATAATTTGGTTGAAGTAAGCGTTTGCTGTGAAGCAATAACGCTATCTTGTACGGTATTGATATAAGAACGATGATTGTCTAAAGAAGTTTTATCGGTTGAGGTAACTGTATTGCGATAATCTATAGATTCGCAGTTTTCTCTGATTAAAGTTAAAACATTAGAAAAAACTAATAAATTATCTTTAACTTTTATAACAGCTAAATCAATATCGCTTTCTTGAAAACTATTTTGAGCGCTATCAATGTAATTTTTAATTTGACTGAGAGCAATCCCGGCATCTTCTTTTTTCTCCCGAACAGCTAAACTCTCTTGGTCGTTTTTAGTAAAATAAGTTCTTTGAATTAAATCTATAGTATTGTAAGCATTATCAGCTTTGATAAAAGCGTCATTTAAAGCACTTAACGCATCTTCATAACTGGCGTTTAAATCTTCTTCTGCTTGAGCTTTAATATTTATTAAACTTTGTTGAGTATTTTTCAAGGATATTTCCTTATTTTGAACAGCTGTTTGGGAAACCTGAATTTGCTCGGCAATAGCTCCGGTTAATAGTTTATTTAATTGAGATTGATACAAAGAAAGGTTGGCTTGAGCTTCTTGAAGCTGTATTTGTAATTGGCTTTTTTCTAATCTAGCTAAAATATCTCCTTGCCCGACATCTTCACCGGTCTGAACATAAATTTTTTCAATTCGACCGGAACCGTTAAAACTGACATTTATTGTTTCACCCTTAGTAACCTTTCCGGTTTCGGAAACTTCTTCGGAAATATTTCCTTTATAAACCTCAACAACACTAAAAGATGATTCTTTCGGTTTAGAAAAAAACATAAATAATACAATCAAAAAAGCAATTATACCAATAGTTAAAATTATTTTTTTATTCATAGTTATAGTTTGTCTATCGCCACATTTTAGCGGGGACACTCTGACTCGAACAGAGATCAATGGTTTTGGAGACCATTATTCTGCCATTGAACTATGCCCCCAAAATTTAGCGAAGGAATCACCTAGTTAAAAATTATTTAGCCTCTTTATGGCTGGTATGTTTTCGACAATGCTTACAGTATTTATTAAGTTCCAGCTTTTCTTTTTTGTTGAGCATCTTGGATTTAAAAGTCAGATAATTAACTTTTTTACATTCCTTACATATAAGTTTAACAGCTGGTATTTTCTTTTTTGGCATATTTTTTTAATCTTTTAATTTTCGAACAATTCATAATATATGAGCCTGCGCGCAGATTTGCACTGCGGACCTCAAACTTACCAAGTTTGTGCTCTGCTAACTGAGCTACGCAGGCAATTTCAAGGGTGGGTGGTGAGGGATTTGCACCCCCGTAGGCCAGAGGCCGTCAGTTTTACAGACTGATGCGTTTGACTACTCCGCCAACCACCCTCAATCAAAAATATCTTAACAGAATATTCTTTGTTTTTCAATCATATTACCTTTCCATTTTTTTCTTTCCACTCTTGAATTTTTTTATGATGACCGGATAATAGAACTTTAGGCACTTTCCAATTAATTCCTTTTTTAGGTGAAAAAATTTCCGGTCTGGTATATTGAACATATTCAACAAATCCTTTTCCTTTGATATTTTTTTCTTTTAAAAATTGTTCTTTACCTATAACTCCTGGAATTAATCGGGAAATTGTTTCTATAACTATCATAGCCGGTATCTCTCCACCCATTAAATCATACGGTCCGACTGATAATTCCAAATCAGAAATTTTTTTAGCTACTCTTTCATCCACTCCTTCGTATCGTCCGCAAATCATTATAATTTGATCGAATTTAGAAAGATTATAGGCAATTTTCTGGTTGAATTGTTTTCCTCTTGGTGTAAATAATATTATTTTCCGCTTTTTATTTTTCGTTTTTGATTTTGTCAAATCAGAAATTGCTTTATATATCGGCTCAACCATTAAAACCATACCCAATCCTCCACCAAAAGGACGACTGTCAACTGTTCTATGTTTATCTTCGGCCCATTTTCTTAAATTGTGAATCTCTATCTTAATCTTCTTTTTCTCTTGTGCTTTTTTAATCAAAGATTCATTAAGATAAGAATTAAAAATTTTGGGAAAAATTGTAAGAATATCAAATTGAACCATAAAAATAGAAGAACCTTATTTCATAAGAACCTTGTTTTTAAAAACAAGAACCTTTCCTCGCTACGCTCCTCAGAACCTTGTTTATTAAAAATGATAGCATAAACGGTTTAAAAAACAAAAAACCGGCTATAAAAAAGCCGATTCATTGTTTAATATTTAAATTAAATAAATTTTCAGAGTTGTAAATCTTCAAGAGCTTCTTTGGTAGAATCCTCTGTTTTAGGAGAAGAATCCTCTGTTTTAGGAGAAGATGGAATACTCCTACCACCGGCTGGTTCTTCGATCTTTAAATTCACTCTGGCGTGATTTTTAAGACCAACTATCCGAACCAAACTTCTAATGGATCGAGCGGTGCTTCCCTCTTTACCAATGATCTGACCCATGTCTTCGGAATGAACTTTTAGAGAAAGTAAAACTCCCATTTCATCAACCTTGCGGTCGACTTCGACATCTTCTGGGTGATCAACTAAGGCCTTGATAACGAACTCTAGAAATTCCTGATCGCTAGATTCTTTTGCCATTTCTTTTCTATTTTGTGTATTGCTAATAATTCGACCTTTTCAGTATATCACTTACATTATTATTATGTATTTTAAAAAAAATTATGTCAAGAAGTAACTGAAGGAATAGGAACTGATTCTTCCGGTTTAGGTTCTACCTTAGGTTCTTCTACCTTAGGTTCTTCTACCTTAGGTTCTTCTACCTTGGGTTCTTCTACTTTGGGTTCTTCCGGTTTAGTCTCTGGTTTAGGTTCTTCTGTCTTTTGCTCTTTTTTTGATTTCTTATGTTTAGCAATTTTTGATGCTTGAATAATTTTAGCGTCAACTAAAAAATTATGAACTGTGTCGGATGGTTGAGCTCCCTTAGACAACCAATATTGAACTCTTTCAGAGTTTATATTTTTTTCTTTAGTCATGGGATTATAAAAACCGATTCTTTCCGTAAAACGACCCCCTTTCGGTGGATTTTTCTTCTCGGTCACTACAATCTGAAAAAACGGTTGATTTTTTTTACCTGCTCTTAATAAACGTATAACTAACATATTTGGGTAATTACTACTTTAATTTTTAATTCCAATTTTTTGTTTTTAAGGCTTCTTGGGCAGCACTTTCTTCCGCTTCTTGTTTTGAAGAACCTTCTCCCCTAGCCACTAACTCTTTTTCCAAATAAACACCGACGATAAAATGTTTGTCATGATCCGGACCCCAGTCTTTTAAAACTCGATAAATTGGCGTAAAACCAACTTTTTCTTGAGCTGCTTCCTGAAAAAAAGATTTAGCATCTCTGAATAAACCTTTTTCAATAATTTCAGATAAACATTTTATTATATATTTTTCAATAAATTCCTGGGATTTTTCGTATCCTAAATCAAGATAGATGGCTCCGATAAACGCTTCTATGGCATCAGCTAGAATAAACTTTCTGGCTTTTCCTGTTTCTTTAGATTCTCCTTTGGAAAGTAATAAAAATTCAGCTAATTCCAATTCTTCGGCAATTTCAGAAAGCTTCTTGGCATTAACTAAAGATGCCCGCCAGTTGGTTAATTCTCCTTCGGGTTTATCCGGATATTTCTTATATAAATATTCGGTAATAACTAACTCCAGTACAGCGTCTCCTAAAAATTCTAATCTTTCGTTGTGCCCCAAACAGAGTTTATGATTCTCGTTTAAAAAAGAACGGTGACAAAAGGACTGCATTAATAAGTCCTTATCTTTAAATTTTAAGCCGAGCTTTTTTTCAAGTTGAGAAAAATCTTTCACAAGTCTCTATTCTGTTTAATTTATTTCTTTAAAAACAGTACCCAGAACGCCGTTAATAAATCGTCCCGAGCTTTCTCCTCCAAAACCTTTGGCTAATTCAATTGCTTCATTAATAGCAACTTTAGCCGGGACAGCTTCTTTATCGCCAAACAACAATTCATATAATCCTATTCTTAAAACGTTTCGGTCAACTATGTTAATTTGATCGATTGGCCATTGGGGAGCTGCTTTTTCAATAATACTATCTGTTTCTTTAAGGTACTGAATAACTCCGGTAATTAATTGCCAAACGAAATTGGCGTCTTCTAGTCCCGGACCAAATTCTTTAATGTTTCTTTCCACTATCTTATTTAAATCTTTTTTTTGATTAGAAAAATCCCATTCATATAAGCTTTGCATCGCTATTGATCTTGATAAATGCCTTGAAGCCATATTATTTTCAACTATTTTTTATCTTCAGTTGGTGGTTTTTTAGCGTCTTCTTTTTCTTTGGCGACCATCTCTTTTTCTTTTTTCTTTCTCTCTTTCTTGTTGAGTTTTTCTAAAACATTAATAACTTCTTCTTTTTTATAATAACCACAAGACTCACAAACAAAATGCGGTTTTTTAAGAACTCCACACTTAGGGCAAGAAATCAAAGATGGCTCCTTGATAAAATGGTGCATTCTTATGTCACCCCTCTTTCCTTTTGTATGTTTTCCTCTAGGAACTGCCATAATATTACAAATAATTAATGTTTAAATTCAATTAAAACGTGATTCCAATATAACAGACAATCTTTTAAGTGTAAAGTATAAAGCGAAAGACGTAAAATTAGACGAGTAATTGAAACGTAGCGCGATGTATTTTACAGCTACCGTATTTTTTAATAGATAAACGATGTTGTTTTGTTGGGTATCCTTTATGTTTATCAAAACCGTATTCAGGATATTTTTTATGATATTTAACCATTACTCTGTCTCTTTTAACCTTAGCGATGATTGAAGCCGCAGCACAGGAAAAGATTTTAGAGTCTCCTTTGATAACCGATTTTTGATGTATATTGGTCTTAATGGAAAAGTTACCATCAATAATCAGATAATCAACTTTTATTTTTTTATTACGCTTTTCTAAGTTTTTAATTGATCTAATCATCGCTTTTTTGGTTGCTTCCAGAATATTAATTTTGTCAATAATCTTTTCCGAAACTCTGCCTATCCCCCACTTTATATTCTTATCTTCAATTAACAGTTTATAAAGTTCTTCTCGTTTCTTTGGAGAAAGTTTTTTAGAATCATTAACTTCTTTTAAATTTTTAATTCCCGATTTACAATTTTCAACTATAACGACAGCGGCAAAAACCGGACCGGCTAATGGTCCCCTTCCGGCTTCGTCCAAGCCAGCAACGCATTTATATCCCCTTTTCCGTAATTTTCTTTCCGAATTCAAATTCATTCTTTAATAATATCCTATTATCAATATAAGTTTAAGTTGTAGAAATAGGATTTTCACGCTCAAGGGTTTGACAAGATTATGGATACGTTGTATAGCGTAGCTGTAGAAGTCTGTTCCGCCAAGCAAGTTGATAACGCCACTGGAGAAGAAACTGAAGTCGTGTTTGAGTGGGTAAATTGCCCAGTTTGCCACGAACTCAGTTTAGTAAGGATTACATCTAAGCATACCTTCCCCCATCTTTTTTTCGAACCAATAAATTATTTGTTGGCTGGAAAAAAGTCAAAACGCCCTGAAAAGGGCTTTTTGGTTTAGACAATATTGTTAGACCAAGTCCAGTAAGACCAGGTCTTTTGTGGCGTTGACGACAGTCGTCAATGTGGTCATCAATAGTGGCTCACTTAACTAAGTATTTCAGCTCCGACTCTCTTAATCATAAAAATTATATTCTCATTGGCATTTTGATATTGAATCTTAGTATTTAGGTGATTCTTTTTCCATATTCTAAAAACTTCATCGACAAACGCCTGACCTACCATATCAACCTTAGAAAAATCCAAAACAATTGTCTTAAACTTTTCCAAACTCATTAAGATTCTTCTGGCTTGGGACCTTGATATATAATTAGTATCAATTTTATATAATTTAACAATCACTTTTGTCTTGTTAAATTTAAAATTTTCATCGGAATATTCTCTGAATATATTTTCCAATTTATGCTTTGATTTTACGCCAATATAGAATATTACTCTCGTTCCTTTTAATTTTTTCGCATCTTTAATAAAAATGTCGTTTAACATATTATCGAAGATCAGCTTTTTGCTCGAACTTTGTATTATTAATTTATCAACGGCGCGGGAGGTAAAGAAAATCCCCTCTCCTGTGTGCCTCTCCGGAGCAGTTGTCAATTTTCCTTTTGTTAATTCTTGTATTGCCTCTAATTCGTTTTTTAAATTATATTTTTTTATAATGCTGTTAAAAATTCCTATACCCTTATCGGAAATATTAAAACGAATAAAATCGTCCCCTCTGTCTGCAACGACATCGATTTTTTTCGATTTCGAATGATCTATGGCATTGTTTAGTATTTCGGTAAAAGCATATTCAATAATGGAAACTATATTTTTCGGCAAATCTAAAATAATCCCGGTATCTTTCTTAATCTTATTAAAAATCTCATCTTCTTGGAGATTCTTATTCGTTAAAATATAATGAGAATTTAAAATCGCTTTTGAGGGGTTTATATTTTTGCTTTCCGCCAATACGTAATGAGCGCGATTAGATTTTCCGATTAAAATAATCTTTCCGCCATCTTTTAATTCTTTTAAAAAACGATTTATATAAGTGCTGGAAAATCCTGTTTCTTTTTTAATGTCAGAAATACTAATCTTCCCCTGTTTGGTTATTTTTTTAAGAATAATGTTTTTGATATTCATAATTAATTTATTATTAGCTTAAATTTAGTTGATAACTTCATTATATATTAAAAATATGAAGTTATCAACAAGTCATCAACTACGTAACAGAAAAATAATAGTTAAAAATAATCCAATTATCAATTTTTATACGGATATCCTTTTGCATAAATGGGCAAAAACGTATAGAATAATCTATTAATTGTTATGAAATTTACTCATCTCCATTGCCACTCTCATTATTCTCTTTTAGACGGATTGCCGAAAATCGGGGATTTTTTAGATCATGTAAAAAAGTTGGGTATGGATTCAGTTGCCTTAACCGATCACGGTAATGTTTATGGAGCAATTGAATTTTATAAAGAAGCAAAAAAAAGAGGAATCAAACCGATAATCGGTTGCGAGGTTTATGTAGCTTATGAAAAAATGTCGCAGAAAAGACCAAATATCGATGATAAAAGATATCACTTAATTTTATTGATTAAGAACGAACAAGGTTATAAAAACTTAGTAAAACTAATAACTGAAGCCAATTTAAACGGATTCTATTACAAACCAAGGGTTGATGATGAATTATTAGCTCAATATTCAGAAGGTTTAATTGCTACTTCGGCTTGTTTGCAGGGTAAAATTTCCAAATTAATTTTGACTAAAAAAATCAAAGAAGCTGAAGATTTAGCCATAAAATATCAGAATATTTTCGGTAAAGGTAACTTTTATCTGGAAATCCAGTGTCATCCCAATATTCCAGATCAATCAATCGTTAATCAAAAAATAATAGAAATTGCTAAAAAATTAGATATTCCGTTAGTGGCTACCAATGACAGCCATTATTTAGTGTTAGAAGATGCTGATGCCCAAGATATTTTAATGACGATTAATACCGGCGGTGATTTAAATGACCCGGAAAGACTTACTTTGAAAGGAGAAGATTTTTCAATAAAATCGTCTGAACAAATGATTAATGATTTTAAAGATACGCCGGAAGCAATTGAAAACACTCAGAAAATAGCGGAACAATGTAATTTTGATTTTAAATTAGGAGAAATTCGTCTTCCTCTTTTTGAAGTTCCCAATAATAAAACTCCCGATGACCAGTTAAGAGATTTATGTTTAGATGGCTTTAAAAAAAGATATCAAAAATCTCGCGAAAAAGAGGCTTTAGAAAGATTGAACTATGAACTTTCTGTTATCAAAAATATGGGTTTTGCTTCTTATTTCTTAATAGTTCAAGATTATGTTAATTGGGCCAAAGAAAATAGAATTGTTGTCGGACCCGGGAGAGGCAGTGTCGGTGGTTCGGTTGTTTCTTATTGTTTGAGGATTACAAACGTTGACCCAATAGAACATGGATTAATTTTTGAAAGATTTCTTAATCCCTCCAGAATCTCAATGCCTGATATTGATATGGATTTTGCCGATAGAAGAAGGGATGAATTAATTACTTATATCACCCAGAAATATGGTAAAGATAAAGTCGCTCAAATTATAACTTTCGGAACAATGGCGGCCAGAGCAGCTGTTCGAGATGTTGGTCGGGCTTTGGGTTATGATTATGTATTTTGCGATAAAATTGCCAAAATGATTCCAACCGGATTTAATCTTAAAAAAACTTTAGAAAAAATTGATGAATTTAAAGAAATTTACAATAACGATGAAAAAGCTAAAACTTTAATTGATTTTGCTAAAAAATTAGAAGGAACGGTAAGACATGCTTCAACTCATGCTTGTGGTTTAGTTATTTCCAACGAGCCGTTAGATAGTATTGTTCCGATTCAACATCCTAATCAAGACGATTCCCATATTGTTACTCAATACGAGATGCACGCTATTGAAGATTTAGGACTTTTAAAAATGGATATTTTGGGATTGAAAAACCTAACTATTATTGAAGATACGTTAAATCGAATTTATGCCATTCACAATAAAAACATTGATATTGAAAATCTTCCCCCAAACGATGAAGAAATTTATAAATTATTAAGAGCTGGAAAAACAATTGGAGTGTTTCAATTAGAAAGTTCAGGTATGCAAAGATATTTAAAACAATTAAAGCCCACTGTTTTTGAAGATATTGTTGCTATGATTGCTCTTTATCGTCCGGGTCCGATGTCTCTTATTCCCGACTATATTCAAAGAAAAGAAAAAAGAAAAAAAATTGAATATATTCACCCCAGTTTAGAACCAATCCTCAAAAGCACCTACGGAATTATGGTGTTTCAAGAACAGCTTATGAAAATTGCTCAAAAATTAGCCGGATTCTCTTTAGCCGACGCCGATGTTTTGAGAAAAGCCGTTGGTAAAAAGATTGAAAGCCTATTATTGGCCCAAAGAGATAAATTTATTGATGGCGCAATTAATAATAATGTAAAAAAAGAAGTAGCCTTAAAGGTTTGGGATTGGATTTTACCATTTGCCAACTACGGCTTTAATAAGTCTCATTCGGTTTGCTATGCTACTATCGCCTATCAAACAGCTTATTTAAAAGCTCACTACCCGGTAGAGTTTATGTCGGCTCTCTTAACTTCTGAAAAGGCTGATACCGAAAGAATTGGTTTTTTAATTGACGAATGTAAAAAAATGGATATTGAAGTTTTAGCGCCGGATATTAATGAAAGTTTTAGAAATTTCTCGGTTATACCCGGAATTAATAAGATAAGATTTGGTTTATTGGCCATAAAAAATGTTGGAGAAAATATTGTTGACGCAGTTATTGTTGAAAGAAAAACTAATGGTCCATATCAGTCAATAAGCGACTTTATTAACAGAATAGATTGTAAAGTTATTAACAGAAAATCAATGGAAAGTTTTGCCAAAGCCGGAGTCTTTGACCGATTTTCTGAAAGAAATCAACTTTTATATAATCTTGACAGAATATTAGAATACTCTCGGGAAAGACAAAAAAATATTCTTTCTGGACAAAAAAGTCTTTTTGGAGGAAAAAATTTTAATTCTGAAATTGTCTTAGACCAAGCTCCACCAGCTGAAAAATCAGAAAAATTAAATTGGGAAAAAGAATTATTAGGGCTTTTTGTAACTAGCCATCCTTTAGAAAGCTATAGAAAAGTATTAGAAAAACATACGACGAGAATTGCCGAATTGGACTTGTCGTTAAATTATAATCATTATGGACAAATTAGTATTGGCGGCCTTGTTTCAAATGTTAAAAAAATTATCACTAAAAATGGTAAGCCGATGCTTTTCGCTAAAATTGAAGATTTAACCGATAAAATAGAAGTTGTTGTTTTTCCTAAAGTTATGGAAAAAAATCCCGATGCTTTTGCGGAAAACAAAATAGTTTTTGTCCGAGGTAAATTAGATAACCGCGACGGAGTTAAAAAAATAATCTGTGATTACGTTGAAGAGATTAAAGAAATATAATAGAATCAAAGTATATGATAAAAACCAAGAAGAAAAAGATAGATAAAATAGGAAATATTCGCCATTCTCTATCTCATTTAATGGCAACTGTTGTCCAAGAATTTTTTCCTGGCGTAAAGTTAGGTATGGGTCCGGCAATTGAAAATGGTTTTTATTATGATTTTGATTTAGTCCCTAAAGGAACCTCCTTTACTCCTCAAGATTTGTCTAAAATTGAAAAAAGAATGCGAGAATTAATTAAACAAAATATTCCTTTTAATAAAAGAATTATCACCAGAACAGAAGCTAAGGAACTTTTTAAAAATCAGCCCTACAAATTAGATTTGATCAAAGAACTGCGAGACAACAAAATCAATCTTTATCAACACGGAAATTTTGTAGATTTATGTCTCGGTCCTCATGTTAAAAAAACCGAAGAAATTCCTCAAGATGCGTTTAAATTAACAAAAATAGCCGGAGCTTATTGGAAAGGTGATGAAAAAAATCCAATGCTTTCCAGAATCTATGGATTAGCTTTTGAAACCAAAAAAGAATTGGAAGATTACCTAAAAATTCAGGAGGAAGCGGAAAAAAGAGACCATAGAAAACTTGGAAAAGATTTAGATTTATTTTATTTTTCGGAATTAGTTGGACCCGGTCTTCCTTTGTTTACACCTAAAGGAACTTTCATTAAAGAAGAATTACAAAAAAATGTAGAAGCAATATGTAGAGAATATGGATTTGAAAAAGTTTCTACCCCCCACCTGACAAAAATAGATTTATATGAGATATCAGGACATGCTAAAAAATTCTCAGATGAACTTTTTCGCGTAACTTCACCTAGAGGACATGAGTTTGTTTTAAGACCAGTACAGTGTCCACACCAAACTCAAATATATGCCTCTAAAATACGTTCTTATAAAGAACTACCCATAAGGTATATGGAATCTTCAAATCAGTACCGGGCGGAAAAAACAGGAGAAGTTGGAGGACTAAATAGAGTTTATGCAATAACAGTAGAAGACGGACATACTTTTTGTACTCCGGAACAAGTAAAATCAGAGATAAAAGCAATGGTAAATATAATAAAAAAGTTTTACACTTCTTTTGATCTTTGGGGCAAACATAAAGTCTTTTTATCAGTACGTGATTATAAACATCACGAAAAATACATCGGAGAGAAAAAAGACTGGGATTTGTGTGAGAAAATATTGCAAGAAGTTTCAGACGAAATGAAATTAAATGCTGAAAAAAAAGAAGGAGAAGCCGCTCTTTATGGTCCTAAATTAGACTTTATGTTTAAAGATGCTTTGGGTAGAGAAATACAAATACCAACAGTGCAAATTGATTTTGCCACCCCAAAAAGATTTAACTTGACTTATATAAATAAGGAAGGAAAAGAACAAAATCCGGTAATGGTTCATAGGGCAATACTCGGCTCTTATGAAAGATTTTTAGCTCTTATAATAGAATACTTTGCCGGTGCTTTACCTCTCTGGCTTTCTCCGGTTCAAGTTCAAGTTATTCCAATAGGAGAAAGACATAAAAAATACGCTCAAAGTATGGTTAAAGAACTTGAAGCAGAAAATATTCGAGCCTCAGCCAGAATTGATAATGAAACAGTAGGAAAAAAGATTCGCGAGGGAGAGATGCAAAAAATCCCTTATCTTTTAATTGTCGGTGATAGAGAAATGAAAAATGAAACTATTGGGATTAGAGAAAGAGGAAAAGGAGATTTGGGGGCAATAGGACTATCAGATTTCATAGAACAAATTAAAATAGAAATTAAAGATAAAAAAATAAAGAAATGAAATATTTTCTGATTACCTATGGGTGTCAGATGAATCAATCGGATAGTGAAAGAATTGCTTCATTACTAGAAAGCATTAATTACAAATCAGCCCCGCAAATCAACGGGGCTGATTTAATAATTGTAAATATGTGCTCTATAAGACAATCTGCTGTTGATCGGATTGACGGCCTAATGAATAAAATTAATAAAGAAAATACTGGAAAAACAAAAAAAGTAAAATCGATTTTAACCGGCTGTATTCTTAAAAATGATTTTAAGAAGCTTAAAAAATATTTCGATTTTGTTTTACCCATTAAAACATTAAAAACTTGGCCAGCCCTATTAAAAGAAAAACGATTCTTCTATTATCCGGACCAAAGAAATTCTAATTTTAATAAAAAATTCCAATCTGACTATTTTAACACTATTCCTAAAAATCAAAGTAATTATTCAGCCCTAATTACTATTTCCAGCGGTTGTAATAATTTTTGCACCTATTGCGTTGTTCCCCACACTCGAGGACCTTTAATTTGCCGACCTCATCAAGATATTATTAAAGAAGTCAAAAAAATTATTCAGAATGGAGGAAAAGAAGTATGGCTATTGGGCCAAAATGTAAATGATTACAAATCAGGAAAAGTGGACTTTCCCAAGCTTCTTAAACTGATTAACGATATTGATGGAAATTTTTGGATACGCTTTACTTCTCCCCACCCTAAAAATTTTTCTGATAAGTTAATCAAAACAATGGTCGCCTGTAAAAAATATAAACACTATCTTAATCTTCCAATTCAATCAGGAGATAATCAGATATTGAAGAAAATGAACAGGCCTTACACAGTAACTCAATATAAAAATTTGGTTAAAAAAATCAAAAAAAACATTCCTGATATTTCTTTATCCACTGATGTTATTATTGGTTTTGCTAATGAAACTAAAAAACAATTTAAAAACACATTAAAATTACTCGAAGAAATAAAATACGATATGGCTTATTTCGCTGTTTATTCTCCCAGACCTCAAACAGTTGGATTAAAATTAAAAAACTCTCTTTCCAAATCAGAAAAAGAAAAAAGATATAAATCGCTTACTAAAATCATCAAGGAAACAGCTTTAGAAAATAACAAAAAATACATTGGCCAAACGACAGAAGTATTAATAAACGAAGCCAAAAAAGGCTTACTTATTGGCAAAACCGATACTTATAAAACAGTAATATTTGAAGGTAAAAAAAATCTCGTTGGGCAATTTGTAAAAGTTAAAATTTCTAAGATTACTCCTTTCGGATTGAAAGGAATTTTGATGTTATGAAAAAAACTCTGCCAAAATTAATTGTTATTATTGGACCAACGGCTACCGGTAAGACGGCTATATCGATTGCATTAGCTAAAAAATTCAACGGATCTGTTGTTTGTGCCGATTCCAGACAAGTTTACAAAGGAATGGATATTGGAACAAACAAGATTACCAAAAAAGAAATGCGAGGTATCCCCCATTATCTTTTAAATGTTGCTAATCCGAAAAGAAAATTCAGCGTTGGTCAATATAAAGTATTGGCGGAGAAAGCTATTAATAAAATTATTAAACAAAAAAAAATTCCATTCCTTGTCGGCGGAACTGGTTTTTATATACAAACTGTTACAGATAATTTAATTTTACCGAAAATAAAACCCGACTGGAGCTTAAGAGCTAATCTGGAAAAACTAACTACTAAACAACTATTCAATAAGTTAAAAGAGGTCGATCAAAGAAGAGCCACAGATATTGATCCAAACAACCGTAGACGCTTAATTAGGGCTATGGAAATCGTTAAAAAGACCAGAAAACCAATTACCGCTCTTTCAAGTAAAAAACCTGATTTTGACTTGATTTTCATTGGCATTAAAAAATCTAACGAAGAAATAGGTTTAGCAATCCAAAAAAGACTAAAAAAAAGATTAAAAATAGGAATGATTGCTGAAGTAAAAAAATTAAGAAAACAGGCAGTTTCTTGGAAACGCCTTGAGGAATTCGGATTGGAATATCGTTTTATAGCTCAATATCTCCAAAAGAAAATAGATTACAAAGAGATGATTGAAAAAATTCAAAAAGAAAGCGAACAATATGGTAAACGCCAGATGACTTGGTTCAAAAGAGACAAAAGAATTAACTGGATTAAAAACCAAAAAGAAGCTCAAAAATTAATTAAGGAGTTTTTATTCAGCAAGAGTCTTTTTTAACAAACTTTTAACGCTATCAGGGTTGGCTCTACCTTTAGCACGAGCCATAACTTGACCGATTAAAAATTGCAAAGAATTTTCTTTACCATTTTTAAAATCTTCAACCGCCTTGCCATTGTGGGTAATAACTTCTTGAATAATTGCTTCAATTTCTTTCTTATTCGTTATCTGACTCAAACTTTTTTCTTTAATTATATTTGATGGATCAGCTCCAGTCTTAAACATTTCCGCCAATATTATTTTAGCAATTTTACTTGATATAGATCCTTTATTGATTAAAGTGATCAATTCGGCAAAGTTTTCTGCTGTAATTTGAAATTTTTTATCTTCCACCGATAATCCTTTTAATAAACCCGTTAAATCACTAATTAAATAATTAGATGATAATTTAATCATTTCAACAAGTTTTTTATGCTCAAGCCGCGGTTCTAATTCGCTGATAATCTTTTCGAAATATTCTCCTAAATCTTTATTGACTACAAAAATTTCTATTTCTTTTTCCGGTAATTCATATTCTTTAGCGAATCTTTCTCTCTTTTGTTGAGGTAATTCAGTAAGCCCATTTTTAATTATATTAATATCTTTAGAATCTAACTGAATCGGGGGCAAATCCGGTTCGGGAAAATATCTATAATCGTGAGCTGATTCTTTCTCTCTTTGGCTTTTAGTTATTCCTTTAACCGAATCCCATCCTCTTGTTTCCTGAATAAGTTTTTTACCTGATTTTAAAGCCTTGGATTGGCGGTCAATTTCATATTCAATTGATTTTTCAACTGCTCGAAAAGAGTTTAAATTTTTAATTTCAACTTTAGTGCCTAATTTATTAAGATTTTCAGATAAAGATATATTCACTTCAATTCTCATCTGTCCCTTTTCCATATCAACCCCGGAAACATTGAGATATCTTAAAACTAACTGTAATTCTTCAGCAAACGTTCTGGCTTCTTGAGCTGAATGCATATCCGGTTCGGTTACCAATTCCATAAGCGGTATTCCGGCACGATTGAAATCAACTAAGGAATAATTGGAATCTTTAGGATGAATTAATCTTCCCGTGTCTTCTTCAAGATGTATTCTAGTAATACCGATTTTTTTATCGCCAATCTTTAAATGACCATTTGTGCAAAAAGGCTTGTCGTATTGAGAAATTTGATATCCTTTAGGTAAATCAGGATAAAAATAATTTTTTCTATCAAATTTAGATAAAGGAGAAATTTGGCAATTTAGAGCCAGTCCTGTTTTAATAACCTCATTAACCGCTCCACGATTAATGACCGGCATAGTACCTGGATGACCCATGCAAATAGGACAAATATTAACATTTGGCTTCTTTTCATCAGGGTCGTTTGAGCAATCACAAAACATTTTAGTTTTAGTTTTAAGCTCAATATGAATTTCTAATCCGATGGTTGGCTTATACATAATATTAATTTAATATCTTTTTAACACTTTCAAAAACTTCCTCAATTGATTTCTGGCCATCAATGATAAACATATTCTCAAATCGTTTTGGCAATCCTGCATAAAAATTCCAAACCTTTTCTAATTTCTTCTTTTCCTCAAACAAAGTTCTTTCACTACCCCTCCCTTGAATTCTTTCCAAGCAAACATCAGGAGAAACTTTAAGTAAAAAAGTTATATCCGGTAAAAGAAAATTGTTATTTGTTTCAATCAACCAATCTATATCCAAACCATCTGACATTCCATAAGCGAAAGAAGAAAAGTAATATCTATCAGAAATTACCACCTCTCCTTTTTGCAAAGCTGGGATAACAATGTTTTCAAGATGTTCCTTTCTGTCTTCAGCGAATAATTCTTGAAGTTTTTGGGGAAATATTTTTTCTTTTTTATCTAATATTTGACGGATTTTCTTTCCTGCTTGAGAATTAAATGTCGGTTCTTTCGTCAAAACCACATTATTTCCTTTTTCTAATAAAAATTTTCTAAGAAGATTTGATTGCGTTGATTGCCCTGAACCGTCCAATCCTTCAAAAACTATAAATTTCCCTGAATAAGTATTTTTTTTCATTGTTTTATTATACAAAATTTTAAAAAATAAAAAAGAGCTTCAAAAAGAAGCTCATTGTTTACTTAACCTAAAGTGTTCAGCTAATATTTCTTTTGGAAGCAGATAGTCGCAGACTTCCATACTGCCAGCGTGGTGGACATAAAGCCCGGGAGATATTCCTGCATACCAAGCAAGGAATTTTTGGATCATAATTCCTCCATTGGCATTAGCAGGAAAGGCTAGAATGTCATGAGCTCTCAGGAAGAGGCAAGTATCTAACTGCCAAGTATTACCTATTCGTCGTGGGTAAACTTCGAATAAAGCAAAGCATGGATTATGCGCTCGTCTTGGGTCTTTTTTGATATCAATCGGTGGTGTTTGCAGACTCATATAGAGCCGATAGGAATTACCGAATCCTTCTTTCACACAGAGTTTAGCTGCTTTAGCGGTATCGTAGAGTTGATTAAAACTCTTCCGTTGAATCTGGGCCAATTCTTCGTAGAAAGTGACTACATCTTCGAAAGTCGGTAGTTTATATCTGAATCTTTGATGTAATTCAGTTACCAGACCTTTGATTGCTTCTTGTTCGTCTTTATCTGCTAATTCATACCAGTAGGCTGTTAGTCGTCCTCCATAGACATAGTCCATTTGCTTCGGTATATATGGAACAAATATTTCCTCATCCGGATCGTAGCGAACATCACTTAGTGGAAAAAGATAAACCCAAACACTATACTTCTTGAGATAATCCTCTGCTTCTTTATCGGTTGTTGTCCGACCGGAAGGTCTCCAACCTGGAGGAACTAAATTCTCTGTTGTATTGTGTATCACTGTCTGAGTTGCTAATGCACTCAAAGCCATCCTTGTTGATTCCTGCATACCAAATGAACCTTTGTTGATAACATGAGACATTAGTGACAGATAAGCTTCAGCTATTGTTGTAGCGTGAATAGTAGTCCCTACTCGGTCATATCCTTCATAGTAAGATCCTATCGCTGTGACGCTTAAATCAACAATCATCGGTTCCAGGTTTTCTGTACCAGGATCGTATAAATAAAATTCGTCGCCGAGATTATGGTTGATTAGTTTAATAGGATTCTCTGGCTCTTGCAAACAACATCTGATAACTAGGCCCAGCTCCAATTTTATTCTTTCAGTCTCCTCTTCGTTGTAGTCACCAAGCAAATTGATCACTTGTACTTGTCGCTGGAATCTCGCTATAACCTCATCTTTTAAATTCATCAGATAAGGATTTGTAGGAGATTTTGTCCTAAGAACTCTTCTTTTCTTTAGATCCACTCCGTATTTGTTGACACAGTAGATTACGTCTCCGGCTAAATGTCCACTATCTTTGCCTGCTAGAATTATCAAGCGGATATTAGGGTTAGAAACAATGTTAGTAATTACTAGCTCTACCCCTCTATCTGGCGTAATGCAAGGTCCTGAAATAGCTGCGCCATAATAAATGGCTACCTCCTGTAATACAGAATCTTGTGCCGGACAAATCACAGCTACTGGGCTAATTGGGTCTCTGACTTTATAGGTACCTGGATTGATTGGCCATCCCGACTGGTGCAGTTTTTCTCTATCGAATTTAACTACTGAAGGTAATTTCATACCTGTTTTTGGAAGAACTCTTTGCAAGACAATGTTTCCTTTAGCGATCTCTAACTGCTCTGGAAAAACTTTAGTCAAATTGACTCCTGATTCCAGTAATTTTATTATTTCATTCAATTCTTTATCACCTTTCCTTATTTTTATATAAAAGATCTTATTCCCACCCTAACAGAAACAAAAAATCCCGTCAAATTGACGAGGTTCCAGAATTTTATTTTTCTATTTATTCTAACTTTTAACCCTAATTTTCATTGATTTTAGCCAAAACGCTATCAATTTTTTTATAAAAATCATCTAAAGAACCGCTATTCTCAATTTTATAATCAGCTGTCTTACCCATTTCGGGAATTAAAATTTCGGTCGATGCTTTATCTAATTCTAAAAATTTTTCATAAGAAACATTGTCGTCCTTTTTCTCTTCCCTAGTCTGTAATCTCTGCCACCTGGTTTTAGAGTCAGCTGTAATATAAATAACGTCGCCTCCAACTTCTTTAATCATATCGAATTCTTCTATATATCTTATTCCGTTTAATATAATTAATCCCTCATTAACACTGTCAATCTTTTTTTTTATAGCTTTGGCTAAAATATCCTTACCAAATCTTTCTCTTAAATTAATGCCTAGCCATTGCTGGTCTTCTCTGGTAACGTCATTAAAGAAAATCTTTAAAACCTCCGACAGGGAATCGGAAAATTTAAAACAAAAAAGGGGCATGTTAGATATTTTTTGAACATACTGACAAAAAACATCTTTACCTGCCCCCATTTCTCCAGTTAAACCGACGATTTTTTTTATACAACTTATTTTTGACATTTATAAATTTTATTGCTGTTTATATTCTTCCACCGTATCATCAATAACAACCAATTCTACTCCGGCATCCTTTAATAAATTTAAAGACGATTCGTCGGCATGATACCTTTTTTGCGCAACAACTTTTTTTATACCGACTCGCACAATTCTCATAGCGCAATTGTAGCAAGGAACCATTTTGCAATAAATTGTCGCGTCCTCAATCTTTATACCGTCTTTAGCACATTGTAAAATTGCGTTTTCTTCAGCATGAAGCGTTCTTACACAATGCTGGGACTCGTTCCCTTTTTCGTCAATTACTGTTCTCATCATATGCCCAACTTCATCGCAATGGGGTTGTCCCGGTGGAGCGCCAACATAACCGGTAGCCAAGATGGTATTGCTTGAACCCACGATAACCGCCGCACTGCGACCTCTATCGCAAGTGCCTCTTCTGCCTAACGGTTCTAATAAATTTAGAAAATATTCATCCCACGTGGGACGTATATATTTTTTTTCTTCCATTGTTTTATAAAAAATTGATAACTATTCTAATTTTATTTCTCTATCTCAAGACCCATAGCTATGGCTGTTCCCTCAACGGTTCTCATAGCTGCTTCAACGTTAGTGGTATTTAAATCAACCATTTTCTTTTGAGCAATTTCCCTGATTTGAGCCTGGGTAATTTTACCAACTTTGGTTATCTTTTGTTTTCCAGAACCCTTTTCAATTCCAAGCATCTTCTTAATCATATGAGAAGTCATTGGTTGTTTAATCTGAAAATCATAAGTTCTGTCTTCAAAGACCGTAATTTTAACTGGTATTTTTCCTTCTTGACCCTTGGTCAGATCATTGAATTTTTGACAAAACTCGCTGATATTTAATCCAAATTGAGCTAAAGCCGGACCTACTGGTGGTGCTGGGGTCGCTTTGGCTGCCGGAATTTGAACTTTTACATTAGCAATTATCTTTTTAACCATAACAATTTGTTGTTTTTAATTATTTATCATTTTCGAACGTAGTGAGAAAACAAGGTTCTTGAACGAAGTGAAAGGTTCTTATATTTTTTTAATCTGAAGTGAATCTAATTCAACTGGAGTATCTCTCCCGAACATATTAATTAATACCTTGATCTTACCTCTTTCAGCATCTATTCCAGCTACCTTTCCATCAAAATCGTTAAACGGTCCATCAACAATTTTTACTGGATCGCCGACCTCAATTTCGATCTGATATTGAGGAGCTTCAATTCCCATTCTCTTTTTTAAGTTGTCAATCTCTTCTTTAGAAATAGGAATTGGCATCGTTCCAGCTCCGACAAATCCGGTAACATTAGGAGTATTTCTAACCACATACCAAGAATCATCAGTTACCATCATTTCAACCAAAACATAACCAGGGTAAATTTTTTCTTCTATTACTTTCCTTTTACTGTTTTTGATTTTAATTTTCTTCTCTTTAGGAACTAAAACATTAAAAATCTTATCTTCCATACCCAAACTTTCAATCCTTTGTTTAAGGTTTTTAGCCACCGCTTCTTCGTAACCAGAATAAGTGTGTAGAACATACCAATTTCTCTCTTGCGAAACTTGTTGTTTGGCCATAATTATTTATTGTATAAGCTTATTTAACCCCCGGCTGAACAAAAAGTCAATTGCTCCCAAATACATCGCTACAACTGTCAAAGTCCCAATAACTATTAAAGTATAATTTATTGTTTCTTTTTTATTAGGCCAGTTGACTCTTTTTAACTCCAACCTTACTTCTTTCAAAAAATCTTTTATGCCGATTAATATATTTTTCATATTATTTAATTAATTCTTTTTTTAAATATCCAGGTTCTTTACTTTTTTAGCGTGAGTTTGAATAAATCTTTTACGAGGAGCGACTTCTTTACCCATTAAGACATCGAAAACCCTGTCTGCCTGATGATCTGATTCAATGTCAACACGTAATAGAGTTCTAGTAGCAGGATTCATAGTGGTGTCCCATAGTTGTTCTGGATTCATCTCTCCCAAACCCTTATAACGCTGCATATTTATCTTACTCCCTGTTTTACTATCTTTTTCTATAGATTTCAAGACTTTTGCTTTTTCTTCCTCACTATAAGCATATTCAAGCTTTTTACCTAATTGAATTTTATATAAAGGAGACTGGGCAATATAAAGATAACCAGCATTAATAATTGGCTTAAAATAGCGATAAAAAAACGTTAAAAGTAATGTTGTAATATGCTGACCGTCGACATCACTATCGGTCATGATAATAATTCTATGGTATCTGGCTTTTTCTATATTGAAATCTTCTCCGATTGACGTTCCCATAGCAATAACCAAAGCTTTGATTTCTTTTGATGCTAAGACTTTATCCAAACGAGCTCTTTCAATATTTAAAATCTTTCCGCGCAATGGTAAAATCGCTTGAAATCTTCTATCTCTGGCCTGTTTTCCACTACCACCGGCTGAATCTCCCTCAACAATAAAAATTTCTGACTTTGACGGGTCTTTAGAAGAACAATCAGCTAATTTTCCAGGCAAAGACAATCCTTCCAATATTCCCTTTCTCAAAACTGTTTCTCTGGCTGCCTTAGCTGCATCTCTGGCTTTTTGAGATAAAACACAGTTCTCAATTATTGCCTTGGCGTCAGAAGGATTTCTTTCCAGAAAATCAATTAATTTCTCTGAAACAATTGAATCAACCGCTAACCGCGCCTCCGGGTTACCTAATTTTTCTTTAGTTTGACCTTCAAATTGAGGGTCTTTGACTTTAATAGAAATAACTGCGGTTAATCCTTCATGAACATCTTGTCCAGAAAGATTAGTGTCATTTTCCTTTAAAAACCCGTTTTTCCTGGCATAATCATTTAAACTTCTAGTTAAAGCTGTTCTAAATCCGGTTAAATGAGTTCCGCCTTCTCTAGTAAAAATATTATTAGCAAAAGATTCTTCTAGAAATTCATATTCGTTAGTGATATAACAAAAAGCTGTTTCCACTAAAATTCCATTTTTGGGGGCAAAACTATAAAAAATATTATCATGACGAAGCTTTCTGCCTTTAGTTAAATATTTAACATAAGAAGCAATCCCCCCTTCAAAATAGAAAGTATAATTTCTAATGGAACCAACCGGTAATTTTTCTCTTTTGTCTGAAACGATAATTTTAACACTCTTAGTCAAATAAGCTTGTTGCCTCAAGTATTCCAATATTTTCTTAGAATCAAAATGGATGTCTGGAAAGATCTCAGAATCCGGATCAAAAATAATCATCGTTCCGGTTTTTTTACTTGAACCGATTTTATTAACTTTTGTTTTTACTTTGCCACGGGAATATTCTTGGGCAAACTTACCGCCATCACGACAGACCTCAACTCTCATATAATTAGACAGGGCGCAAACAACCGATAACCCGACTCCGTGCAATCCACCGGAAACCTGATAGGCCTTTCCTCCGAACTTTCCTCCAGAATGCAGGGTAGTTATTATTGTTTCAAGTGTTGATTTCTTTGTTTCAGGATGAACTTCTATTGGAATACCTCGACCATTATCACTAACTCTAATTTGATTGTTGGATAAAAACTCTACTTTAATTTCATCGCAAAAACCAGCTATTGCTTCATCAATGCTATTATTAATGATTTCGTAGACCAAATGATGAAGTCCGTCCGGTCCTGTGGTACCAATATACATCGCTGGTCTTTTACGAACTGGTTCTAATCCTTTTAAAATAAGAATGTCTTTAGCTCCGTAATCAGATTTACTTTTGCTAATTTTTTTCTCTTTTTCTTGAGGTTGAACTATTGGTTTTTTCTTTGTTGGCATATTTTTGGAAACTTTTTTTATGAGTTATATTAGCGCAAAACAGCCCCTAAATATTGTTCTGTTTCAATCCTTATTTTTTCTTGGATTTTATTTATTTCATCATTTGTCAGCGTTCTTTCAGGAGATCGATAAACAATCCTAAATGTGTAGCTTTTTTTATCTTTTCCGAATTTCTTTTCGTCTTCGTAGCCGTCTATAAGCTTCACTTCTTCTATCAAATTTTCCGCGAAATCCCTGACGATTTCATAATAATTATTGAGGTTTATATTTTTATCAATTATAAAAGAAATATCTCTTGAAATTGGAGGGTATTTGCTTACTTCTTTGTATTTACTGTTGATGTCTTTGAATTGCGAAGTGATTCTTGGGTCGTTAGACCAAAGAATTCTTATATCTGGAATTTCCATTTTTATCATCGCCAGTCTATCACCGAATCCAAATGCCCATCCATTGTAAATTTCTGGATCCAAACCAAAATTTCTAAGGCATTGAGGATGGACAAGACCAGCTCCGTTTACTTCCATCCACTCACCTTTGAATTTAATATCCATTTCTAGGCTTTCCACCGTATAAGGAAATTCATCTGGAATAAATTTCCATTCGAAGTCTGGATTAAAAATAACTTTTGCCAAATCAACTTGTACGTCTTTTAGATCTTCCTGAGTAATAATTTTTTTTGACTTTTTTGTAATTAACAGACCGTCAATCTGGTGAAACGCCGGATAGTGACTTCTATCGATTTCATCTTTTCTAAAAACAATGCCATGAGAGAGTCCCATTATTTCTCCGTCTTTTTCTAATTTTTCCAAAACTTCTTTATCTTTTAGATAAAATGACCAAAAGGCGGTTGTGTGAGTGCGAAGAATATGGGTTGCGTCTAAATAATAAGTATCTGTTTCCTTCCTAGACGGATGGTCTTTTGGCATATTTAAAAGGTCGAAGCATTGCTCAACGGTTACAATTTTTGGAAATTCAACCAAATCAAAATCTTTAAATCTTTCGGAATTGATTATTTCATCAAATAAAATTTTTACAGGAGAACCTTCTTTTTTTGTGAGGTCCGGAAGGTTCAATAATTTCTTGACTCTTTCTGCCTTAATATCATTCCTTTTACTCAACTCTTCAATCAAAGCGTCTTCTTTTTCATCTTTTATTACAATTTTTTTTCGCATTTTTATAATATTATTTATCTTGTCTAATGTTGTTGTAATTAATTAATTCTATAACAAAAAAAGAGGTAAATCAACCCCTAAAAACTATTTTATCCACACCTATTTTTACCTTAATTTGACTTAAAAAAATAAGAGCGAGTTTCTATTATTATACAAAAAAAAAGATCACTTTTAAGTGACCTATCTTCTATACTACTTTTTCTATAATTATTAAAATTTTTCCAAGAAAAAACCACTTTAGAAAAAGCGGGTGTTGAAAATAGATATTCGCGCTATCTATGTTCAATAAATCTTTGCCAGTTGGGCTTTGGCTTTAAAGCAGGTGAATCTTTTTTACAAAGCGGGCATTTGTCTGGATCCCAGATGTGGATTTCCTTGGGAATTAAGGCGATTACTTCAAATTCGGGGTCTTCTTTAGATAAATCTTCAGGTCTGTAGACAATTGTCACTACTACTGTTTTGCCATTGATTCCCAGGAATTCCACTTGTGGATTGCTATCCAAAACTGCTTTTTTGACTTTACGGGTCGTATGAGTAGTGGTTATCAGTTCTTCCACCTGAAGTATTTTAGCGCCTGCCGGGAGTTCAAATCTTCCTCCCCATTTCTGCTCCCCGCCGACTTTCTCGGTGAACACGAAGAGTGTTTTGAGCTGCCTTGCCACTTCCTGTCCGAAAGTGATTGCTGCAAAACTGGATGAAACTACTGCATCAATCTGTTTCATGATAATTCCTCTCTGTCCGAGAGCCGCAATTAATTGCCCTGCTAAAATTTCACACAGATTCGTGAATTTAAGAACTGCGTTAGTATTTATATATCCATCGCTATGTTTTCCCGACGTCAATACTGCATGGGGTTCTCCATTCTTACCCGCGTAGATCCAGAGAGCATCAGGTGTCTGCATCAACTCTTCCGGCGATCCTGTTTCTGTTGATAATATCTTCCTTGCTCTTTCAATGTTCATTATTATACCTCCTTTTTTCTCCTTATTTATTTTTAAAACTAACCTCTGGTCTTAAATTAACAGTTAGATTAAATTTGTCAATAAAACTTCCTTCTCATAATCTTGATTCCTTCGGAAATAAAAAACCACTTTTTTTAAAAAAGTGGGTTTTGAGGATAGATATCTGTACTATGCAATATCCTAAATAGCCTTCTCGATTTCTTCGGTGATTTTCTTTGTAGCGTCTACGGAGCTACCGATCTCGGCTGGAGGTTTGGTAATAGGTCGACCAATCACTAGGTAGTCTGCACCAAATTTTATGGCTTCACCAGGAGTCATTACTCGCTTTTGGTCTCCCTTTAGGGCCCATTCTGGACGGACACTAGGAATAACCTTCACGAGTTTTTTTAGTTCCGGAAAATCATTGAGAATTTTGAGTTCCTGAGGCGAACAAATAATACCGTCTGCTCCTGCTTCAACAAGCATGTTAGCGAATTTAACTATCTTTACAGCGGGTTTATCTCCAAAGATTGAAATGCATTCTTCTTCGTTGATTGAAGTTAAAACAGTGACCCCAAGAACAAGTGAATTACCTTTGTTGGCGACTGCTTGTTTTACTGCCTCTCTGCCGATGGAAGCATGAATGTTAAACATCTTAACTCCAATCTTTGCGATTGCCTTAGATGCTCCTGCGATAGTATTCGGAATGTCAGCCAATTTGGTATCAATAAATGTTCTTTCCTTAGTAAGGTCGAACAGTTCGCGAACTTTCTTGAGAATCTCGGTAGCATCTGCTTCGTCTTTAGCCATAATCAATGATGCTAAGATGGTGTAAATTAATTCCAAGCCGATCTTGAAATAACCTACATGTGGGTCAAGTTCCTTTACTAAAGCTATGGCTTTATCAACGCTGTCAACGTCAAGCGCTACAATTATCCGATTCTTTGCTTCTTTTTCCATTTTTATATTTCTCCTTATTTATTTTTAAAACTAACCTCTGGTCCTAAATTAACAGATAAATCAGATATGTCAAACAAAAAAACCGTCCTTCAATAAATTCAGGACGATTTTTTCAGCGGACCCAAGGGGATTTGAACCCCTGATCTTCCCCGTGACAGGGGGACGTGTTGACCGGGCTACACTATGGGTCCAGGTGTGCCGAGAGCGAGAATCGAACTCACGTTGATCGCTTATGAGACGACCTTAGATCCCAACCTACCTCTCGGCTCTTAACTTGTTGCGGTGCCTGGAATTGCACCAGGGCCTCCAGGTTATGAGCCTGGCAAGGTACTACTCCTCCACACCGCTATATCTAATCGAATTTTTCACCATTATCCTCAAATCTTTTTCTATTCCGTTATGTCGTAGGAATATTGTATTTAATTTTTAAACAAAAGTCAACTAAGCAAGTTGACTGAATGATAATCAAAATATCTCTAAATCTTTAAAAATTTTCCTATAAATATCTAAAAACCTATCTGTTTGACCAACACTAAGATTGTAATTGGGGTCGTGCTTAATACTATTAATAACAGTATGAACTTTTCGAACTTCTATTATATTAGAAATCGTATCTTCTTTTATCTGACCTAATTTTTCTTCCAAACTACCTATGTAACCAATCTGTCCTAAGGTCTCGTCAAGCATATTATCAGCCTCAATTAAAGCCAATTTACAATCTTCTTCCTTATGTTTTTTGATTCTATTGGTAATTTTTCTCCATTTAGTTTTTGCTCCAATGTTCCAATATCCTTTATAGGTTAAAATCTCAACGAAATCCTGTAGGAATATTTCCTTAAACCAACTGGTGTTTAAAAAAAACCAAACCGTCATCACAAAAAAGAACGCAGAAAAAATAGAGAAAACGGCTCTAATCGGATAAAGAGTTTGTTGCAGTTCTGAAGAGAACAAATAGGAAATTATTGATGAAAAAACCTCTGATGTTGTCATTTTTAAATTATATATTGTTTTATTACAAGAGACCAGCCACTTTAAATATTTGTTTTTCCTGAAAAGCTTGACCGATAATTTGAAGGCCTATTGGTAAAGAACCAATTTTATCGCAAGGAATATTTATAGCCGGTATTCCGGCCAAATCTAGAGGGGCGGTAAAAACATCGCAAAGATACATTATTAATGGATTAGAAGTATTCTCCCCTAATTTAAACGCTGTTGTCGGAGTAGTCGGCGCTAAAATAACATCAACTTTTTTAAAGGCTTTTTCGAAGTCATTTCTGATAAGTGTGCGTACTTTTTGGGCTTTCAAATAGTAAGCGTCGTAATAACCAGCCGACAAAATATAAGTTCCAAGAATAATTCTTCTTTTTACTTCTTGGCCAAAACCAAAAGCCCTTGATTTTAAATAAACATCTAATAACTTTTCTGATTTTGTATTCTGATTAATCGAATATCCGTATTTAATTCCATCGTATCTGGCCATATTAGCCGAAACCTCGCTTTGCACAATAATATAATAAGTGGCTATGGCGTATTCAGTATGGGGTAAGCTTATTTCCTCTATTTTAGCGCCCATATCTTCATATTTTTTAATTGATTGTCTTACTGAGTTTTCAACATTTTTATCCATACCGGCAATAAAATATTCTTTTGGAATACCTATTTTTAAGCCCTTAATTTGAAAATCAACAGCTTGAGTTCCAGGACTTATACTGGTTGAATCCAAAGGATCTTTTCCTTTTAAACTATTAAAAACTATTTCGCAATCCTCAACTGTTTTAGAAATTACTCCAACATGATCCAGAGATGAAGCCATAGCCATAAGTCCGAAACGCGAAATTGAACCATAGGTTGGTTTTAGCCCTACTGTTCCACAAAAAGAAGATGGTTGACGAATTGAACCACCTGTATCTGTTCCCAGGGAATAGCAACACATGTCGGCAGCCACTGCTGCTGCTGAACCGGAAGAAGACCCTCCAGGCACTCTTTCTAAATCATAAGGATTTTTAGTCGGTCCAAACGCAGAGTGTTCGCCAGAAGCGCCCATAGCAAATTCGTCCAAGTTGGTTTTTCCCAAAATTACTGCCCCCTGATTTCTTAGCTTTTCTACTACCGTAGCGTCATAGGTGGCAATATAATTTTCTAAAATTTTTGACCCTCCAGTACATTTCACATTTTTAACTAAAATAATATCTTTAATAGCCATAGGAATTCCTGCTAACAACGGTATTTCTTTTTTTTGAGCAATCCATTTATCCACCGTCTTAGCTTGATCTAAAGCCATTTTGTCAGTAATCGTTAAAAAAGCGAAAATTTCTTTATTTTTTTTATGAATTCGGTCCAGATAGGACTGACACAATTCAGTCGCTGAAAAATTTTTATTCTTTAAGCCTTTATTGGCTTGACGAATTGTAAGTTTAGTAAGATCCATTCTCTTTTAAAATTGCTTTAACCTTTAGATAATTGTCTTTTGTTTCCGGAGCCGCTGACAATAATTTAGTTCTCTGTTCACTATCAAATTCTTTTCTTTTTTGGTCAGCTCTCATAATGTTTTTTAAAGCAACCGCATGGGTGGTTGGTTCAACTCCAATTATGTCTACTTGTTTTAATTTTTCAAAATAATCTAAAATAGATGCAATTTCTTTTTGCATCTTCTCCAATTCTTTATCAGCCAAACCTAATCTTGCTAATTTGGCCAAATGCTCTACTTCTTTTTTACTAATCATGTTTATTTAGGCGGTTCCAAATATTCTGTCTCCGCTAAAACATCTTTTAAATTATCAAGATTTTCTAAAACCATCCCTGCTCCCCTAACTACCGCGGTCATAGGATCTTCAACTCTTTTGGTTGGAATTTTAGTTTCTTTTTGAATTAAAATATCTAATCCTCTTAAAAGAGAACCTCCTCCGGCTAAGTGTATCCCCGATGCCATAATATCAGCTAAAAGTTCGGGTGGAGTATCTTCAACGGCATTTTTTATTTCAGTAACAATTTGACTCACTGATTTTTCCGTTGCTTTCCTGATTTCTTCATCTGAAACTAAAATTTCTTCCGGTAATCCGGTTACTAAATTTCTTCCCCTCATCGGCATTTCTTTTTTCTCTTTTAATGGGAAAGCTGAGCCTATTCCAATTTTTAATGATTCAGCTGTCCTTGGCCCGATTAATAATCTGTATTCTTCTTCAGCAAACTGAACTATATCCTGATTTAACTTATCTCCGGCAATTCTTAAGCTTTTAGATAAAACCAACCCACCTAAAGAAATTACCGCTACCTCGGTTGTACCACCGCCGATATCAACAATAAAAATTCCCTCTGGTTCCTGAACCGGTAATCTGGCCCCAATTGCCGAAGCCATCGGTTCTTCAATTAAGAAAACTTCACGAGCCCCGGCGTTTTTCGTAGCATCAACTACTGCCTTTTTTTCTACTTCGGTCACTCCTGAAGGGATACCGACAATTACCCTTGGTCGCAGATTGAAAATAAATTTATTGGGTCGGGCTTTTTCAATAAAATAATGAAGCATTTGCTCGGTTACATCAAAATCGGAAATAACACCGGAAATCAACGGCCGAATTGCTACGATATGAAGCGGAGTTTTACCAACCATTTTTTTGGCTTCTGTGCCGATAGCTAAAATCTGACCGGTTTTCTGATTGATAGCAACAACTGACGGCTCTTGCATAACAATTCCCCTATCTCGCGCATAAACCAAAGAATTAGTTGTTCCTAAATCAATAGCCAAGTCAAGTAGAAATAAATTGCGGATTTTTTCCAACATATCTTAAAAACGTAATGAATTAATCTTAGAAGGACAAATTAATTTACTTTTCTTTTCGTTTCTTTTCTTAATTTCAACGCATTTCTTGCATAATGTTCTTTCGGAAACAACGATTCGATAAGGTAAACCGAATAAATCAGCTTCAACTAATTTCTCTCCGATGGTTTTATCCTGTCTATCATCATACAATACTTCAATCTTGGCTTTTTGTAAATCTTTATATATTTTATCGGCACTCTTTTTAACTCGACTGGTATTTTCTAAGGCCAGAAGATGGACTTGAAATGGAGCTAAATTTTTAGGCCAAATAATACCTTTTTCATCGTGGTTCTTTTCGATTACAGTTGAAAGTAACCGAGGAAGACCAATACCATAACAACCCATAATAATCGGCTTCAATTGTCCATTTTTATCTTTAAAATTAGCTTTCATTACTTCACTATATTTTGTCCCCAAAATAAATATATGACCAACCTCAATAGCTCTTTTAATTTGTAAAATGTTTTTACATTCAGGACAAGTTTTAATTTTTCCTGCTTTTTCAATATTGGCGCCAAAACCGCATTTTTCACAAACTAAAATTCTATCTTCTCCGACTTCAGACTCAACCATAAACTCATTAGATATTTTTCCGCCAATCGTCCCTGACTCAGCCTCAACACAAAAAGGTTTTAATCCGCATTTCTTAAAAATATTAAAATAACTTTTTTTAACTTTCTGATAAAATTTTAAAATATCTTCTTGATTAGCATGAAAACTATAAAGATCTTTCATCATAAACTCTCTGGTCCGCAATAACCCGCCGGTTGACCTCATTTCGTTTCTAAATTTATTTTGAATCTGAAAAACTGAAAAAGGTAAATTTTTATAGGAATCAACTCTTTTTCTAACCAAATCTGTAACCACTTCTTCGTGAGTTGAACACAAACCAAAAATCTTATCGTGCCGGTCTTTAACCTGAAATAAAGGAGGGTCAATGGTTGTCCAACGATTAGTTTCTAACCACAAATTTTGAGGTACCAAAGAAGGCATAAATATTTCTTCAGCGTCTAATTTTTCCATTTCTTCCCGAATAATATTTTCAATTTTTTTATAAGCCCTCCAACCTAAAGGTAAAAAACCATAAACTCCGGCAGCTACTTGGCTGATTAAATCGGCTTTAATTAAAAGTTTATGGGAATTTATTTCAATATCTTTAGAAATTTCCTTTTTGGTTTTAGAAAAAAGATGAGATTGTTTCATTTTTTTATAAAATTATAGATTTTAGGATATCGATTGACTCTTTTGCTGTTACAAAAAACATAATAATAATAATTAGAATAAAGAAAGAAGCGTTTATTTTTTGCTCTATTTTCGGATTTATCGGAGATTTTTTTATTTTTTCTATGGTTAGAAAAAGCAACCTTCCCCCGTCTACGGCCGGAATAGGCAAAAGATTCATTATAGCTAAGTGAATTGAAATAACCGCCACAAACTGTAAATAATAGATAAATCCGGAGTTGATGGCTTGACTCATTAATAATCCGATTCCCACCGGGCCGATTAATTCTACTCCGGTCGGTTGGTGGTAAAAGATTCCTTTAACAGCATTAAATAGACCAACTAAAATTTGAGATGTCAAATCAAGACAAGTTTTAAATCCTTCTAAAATTGATCCTATCAGAGAATATTTTTTAACGATTATTCTGGTTAAACCAATACCAGTCGCTCCTTGGCCTTGAGGCGCTATTAATCTGGGAACTAAATTCATATCAACGGTTTCTGAACCTCTTTTAGCTACTACAATAATCTCTTGACCTAAATTGATATTGATAAAATCTTGAACTTCTTTCACTTTATCAATATTATTAAGCTCCGAATTGAAACTTTTAATTTGGTAAATTATATCCCCTACTTTTATTCCGGCAATTTCTGCTGGAGAATTTTTTTCTACTGCTACTATTTGAACCTTAGCGTTGTCGGCAAGAGTATCATCAGAAACGCCGATTGGAGCACCTAAAGCAAAAATTACAGATAATAAAATAATTCCAAAAATCCAAAAAGATATCACTCCTCCTAAAATAATCAAAGCTCTTTGTCCAATCGTCTTACTGGACATATTATCTGCTTCTTCAATATCCATTTCTCCTTCTTCGCCTTTGACTTTGACAAAAGCGCCGAAAGGCAACAAATTTAAAGAATAAACAACATCCCCTATCTTTTTTGCAAAAATTCTAGGAGGGTATCCTATTCCGAATTCTTCAACTCGAGTACCGAATTTTTTAGCCACGATAAAATGACCGAATTCGTGAACTACGGCCAATATTACAAGAGTTAAAAAAATAATTAAAATTGAAATTACCATTATTTTACCTAAAAAATTAATACTATTTTATAAAGATATCTCTTTGAGTTTGTTTTCAATCAATTTATCAATTTTTTCATTGTACTCATCAATCAGTTCTTGTAATTTATCTTTAGCTCGAAACTTATCATCTTCCCTGATTTTTCCTTCAGCAGTAAGATTTTGTATCTGATCCCAGGCATCCCCTCGCCACTTTCTTATTGTTTGTCTTGCCTCTTCTTTTTTTTGGGCAACAACTTTGGATAAATTCTCACGAAGTTCAGAACTTAATAACGGCAGACTAAGACGAATTACCTCACCATCGGCAACTGGACTGGCTCCTATTGAAGATCTGGCAACAGCTTTCTCAATTGATTCAAAATAAGATTTATCCCAAGGCTGGATTGTAATCTCTCTTGGTCCGGTAACAGAAATAGCGGCTAATTGCTTTAAGCTGAAATTTTGACCGAAACAATCAACTTCAATATCTTCTACCAAAGAAGTAGAAGCACCGCTGGTTCTAATTTTAGCCAACTCGTTTTCTAAATAAACGATTACTTTATCAAATTCCGGTTTAATTTTATCAATAATTTCTTGATACATATTTTTTAAATATTAATAAACAAGTTTGTTAAAGATTAATAAATAATGTTTCTAAAGCTAATTTGGAATTAGTATTACCAGATGAAATTAATACATATAATTTTTGTAAAAGATTTAATTTATTTTTCAGTTGATTCGAATCAGTTAATAAATTGTTTTCATCGGAATCTTGTATTTGCAGGATAAGTTTATTTCTTAAAAAATCTAACCAAATCTCTAAAGTTTCTTTTAAATTTTCCTGTTGAGATAGTTCTTTAGCATATTTAAATCTTTGGTGTAAAAAAGATTTTGCTATTTGGTCTAACTGCTGAGTTATTTTTTTTCTTTTCTCAAGTTTCTGGGGATCTAAAGCAAATTCTACGGCCTCGCCCGGTCTACCCCTACTTAAAGAAACTATTGTTTCTAAATCAGATACATTTTGCTGATTTAAATAAGAAACGATTTCGTTTTTAGCAACAGGGTAAAATTTTATTGTTTCGCATCTGGAACGGACAGTAGGAAATAATGCTTCTGCGTGATCGGTAACTAAAATTAATATTGAATTACCCTTAGGTTCTTCTAATGTTTTTAACAATGCATGTTGGGCATCAACCCCCATTAAATGAGCATCATTAATAATTACTATTTTATACAAAAGGGCTGATGGTTTAAGCGATAACCTCCAAATCAAATCTCTGATTTGGAAAATTTGTATTTTTTTATCCTGAGGGGTAATAAAAATAAAATCTGGGTTTTGTTCTTGAAAAGCTTGGCTATTAATTAAACCAGCCCACTCTAATGCTATTGTTTTTTTCCCTAATTTTTCCTGTCCAGAAAATAAATAAGCGTGAGAGAGTTTTTTCGATCTAACGCTTTGATTAAGAAAATC
Organism: Patescibacteria group bacterium; assembly: GCA_018813025.1. GTDB lineage: Bacteria > Patescibacteriota > Minisyncoccia > Minisyncoccales > DG-74-3 > JAHJCL01. The sequence continues at coordinate 14,851 of JAHJCL010000005.1, read as the reverse complement.
TAATTGTTTTTGATGACCAATAATTTTCATTACTTCTTAGACATTACGGTTTTTTTGTAAAGGTCTAAATTTTCTAAAATAACGCCTGTTCCTTTAGCTACGCAATACAGTCCCTCTTCAGCCTGAATGCAAGGTACGCCGGTTGATTGAGCTACCAACTCTGCCAAATTACGCAATAAAGAACCGCCACCGGTTAAAACCATACCTTTATCCATAATGTCAGCTGATAATTCAGGAGGAGTGTCCCGGAGGACTAATTTAATAACTTGAATAATCTCATTTAAAGTATCGGAAATTGCTTCGCAAATTTCGTTAGAAGAAAGACGTATGGCTCTAGGAAGACCGGAGATTAAATCTCTTCCTTTTATTTCTATCTTTCTCGGTTCTTTTTCCGGAAGTGCTGACCCGATTTCAATTTTGATTAATTCCGCTGTCTGTTCGCCAATCGCCAAGTTGTGTTTTTTCTTAATATATTCGGAAATAGCTAAATCAATTTTATCTCCCGCCACTCTAATTGATCGATAGTTGACTATTCCCCCTAAAGAAATTACCGCTACCTCGGTTGTGCCGCCTCCAATATCAACAACCATGTTTCCGGAACAAGAATTAATGGGAATATCAGCTCCAATAGCTGCTAAAATTGGTTCATTAGCCAAATAAACTGCCTTAGCTCCGGCAGCTAATCCAGCTTCGACAACCGCTCTTCTTTCAGTAGAAGTAGACCCAGCTGGAACGCCAATCAATAAATCCGGCCTGAATATTCTAAATGGACCAGAAACACTATCTATAAAATATCTAAGCATTGCTTGGGTTACCCTATAATCAGCAATTACCCCGTCTTTAAGAGGCCTATAAACTCTAATGGTATCCGGAGCTCGACCTATCATTTCTTTAGCTTCTTGCCCAACTGCCAAAATCTTGTTATCGCGTAGATTAACTGCTACTACCGACGGCTCCCTTAAAACAACTCCTTTTTTGGGGAGAAAAACTAAAGAATTACAGGTACCAAGATCAATTCCAATTTTATTAACAATAAACATAATTTTTTCTTTAAACTTTCTTAAGTTTAACTAAAAGTCAGCTCTTTGGCAAGTTTTAAAAAAAATTATTAAGATGTATAATATAATAGAAAAACTATGGATAATAATTTTAAAAAAGCTCTTGCTTGGATTTGCGTTATTCTTTTCTTAATATTAACGCCAGTAACAATTCTATATTCTCAAGGATATCGCCTTGATTGGAATCCGCCAATTGGCCGAATAAAAATAACTCAAACTGGAGGTTTATTTTTTCGAATCTTGCCTCAACCGGCAGAAATTTTTTTAGATTCTAAATTTAAAAAAACTACTGATTTTCTGTTTGGCTCGTCTTTAATTGATAATTTATTACCTAAAAAATACGATATTTCTATTAGAAAAGAAGGGTATTATTCTTGGGAAAAACAATTGGAAGTAAAAGAAAAAATGGTTACTGCTGCTGAAAGTATTTTATTAATTCCTAAAAATATAGATTTAACAATAATATCAACAGATATAGAAAACTTTTGGCTCGCACCGGATAATAAAAATCTGATTTTAAAAGAAACTTCATCAAATAATGAAAATAATTGGTCTTTAAAACTCTACAATCTTTCAAAAAAAATAAAAAGCCATTTGATTGAAGAAAGCGATATTTACGCCAAAGGAGCTGACTTGATGGGTTTAGAATTCTCAGATAATTCCAAAGATATTTTTTTGGAAATAGGAATAAAAGAACAAATAAAAAAATTTGATTTAGAGATTAGTCAAACTCCGCCGATATTAAAAGAAATTAAAGAACAGTCAATTCCTATTGATAATATAATAACCTATAAAAAATTAGGGGAAGACATCTATTATTTAGACGATCTGGGTTATATTTTTAAAACAGATAGTAGTTTTAAACAAAAAAACCAAATAACCCAAACTCCCTTTACTGTTTTGCCGGAAACAAATTACGAATTAAATAAATTTAAAGATTTAATTTTTTTAAAAGAAAAGAAAACGCTATATTTATTTAATCAAGAATCTAATTTATGGGAAAAGTTTTTTGAACCAGTTAGCGGTTTAGTATTATCGCCCGATTCTAAAAAATTAGTTTATTTTTCAGATTATGAAATTTGGACTATGTTTTTAGAAGATATCCAAGAACAGCCATCTAGACAAACTGGCGATAAAATTTTAATAATGAGATTATCAGAAAAAATTAAAGACGTTAATTGGTTAAATTATTCCTATCTCATAATCACTACCGAAAACAAAATAAAAATTAGTGAAATTGACGAACGAGATAAGGCTAATATTGTTGATTTGGTTCAACTTCCTAATCCAAAAGTTTCATTTAACGAAACAGATAAAAAACTTTATATCCTTAGCGACAATACTCTCTATCAATCAAAGCCCATCCTCCCTTAAAATAGGATAAGTAGGATAAGCTTAGCTTATCCAAAATAACTAAAAACCGCCATACGGCGGTTTTCTTTTTAATTAACGCTTCTGCCACTGAGGAGCACGTCGGGCTCTCTTCAATCCGAATTTCTTTCTTTCTCTCATTCTTGGGTCTCTAGTCAAATAACCGGTTCTTTTTAATTTTTTCCTTAATTCAGGGTCAACTAGAATCAAAGCTCTGGATATGCCATGCCTTAATGCTTCGGCTTGCGCTCTGAAACCGCCTCCTTTTAAAATAGCGGTAACGCCAAATTTATCTAAGAACTCTGTTGCAACGAACGGAGATTTAATAATTTCCTGAAGATTTTTTTGAGGAAAATAAGACTCTAAAGGCTTACCATTAACAGTAATATCTTTTTCTTGAGCATAAAGTCTAACTCTAGCTACTGCTGTTTTCCTTCGGCCAACTGTTTCAAAATAGTGTTTCTTTTTAATTACCTTCTTTTGAACCTCTTTCTTCTTAAGAGTTTTTTTTACCGGCTTCTTCTTAACAGTTTTTTTTACCGGCTTCTTCTTTATTTCTTTTATTTCTTTTTTTTCTGCTTTTTCTTTAACCATTGTCATTATATTACTTAAATCTTAATCTCTTAATTTGAATTTGTCTCAATCTATTTTTTGGCAACATTCCATAAACTGCTCTTTTTAAAACTTCTTGAGGTGTCTCTTTAAAAACTTTTCCCATAAATCTTTCCTTGAGACCCTTAGGAAACCCTGAATGAGAATAATATTTTTTCTGTTCAAGTTTCTTTCCGGTCATTTTGGCTTGAGTAATATTTTGGACAACTACAAAATCCCCTATTTCCGTACTATTGGTAAATTCCGGCTTTTGTTTGCCACGTAATAAAACTGATACATCAACCGCCAATCTACCTATGGCTTTATCAGTGGCATCAATTGTATGTTTTTCTCTTTCCATAAAATTATTCTACTAATTCAATAATTGCTATTTTAGCCCCATCAGATTTTCTGGGGTTTAATTTGATAATTCTTGTATAACCACCTTTTCGGTCTTTATATTGAGGAGCTATTTCTTCAATTAATTTTTTAACCACTCTTGAAGAAAATAGTTTTAAAAGTATCCTTCTAGAAGCCAAATCTCCTTTTTTAGCTCTAGTAATTAACTTTTGGGAAAAACCCGCTAAGCTTTTAGCTTTAGCTTCGGTAGTTTTAATTTTTTTACGCAGAAAAAGACAACGAGCCAATTCTCGCATCAAAGCATTTCTCTGAGTTTTTTCACGATTAAACTTTCTTACCTTTATTCTTTTTTTCATTTTTTTTGCCTTTTGGTTTTGATACCTTTTTAACAATCTTAACTTTCTTTTTAATAATTTTCTTTTCCGGATCTTCGGTCTTTTCTATTTCTGATACTTCGGGTTTAAATTCATCAACAACTAAAGCAAAATGATTAACTAATATATCTGATGCTTCCAGAATAGCTTTTTGCGGAGTAATAGTACCATCAGTTTCTATCTCTAAAAACAATCGGTCAAAATCAGTTCTTTTACCAACTCTCATATTTTCTACCTTAAAGCTGACTCTTCTAATCGGAGTAAAAATAGCGTCTAAAGGCATACTACCAATGTCTGATTTTTCTTTATTATCTCTTTCACACGGTAAATAACCGGTACCTCTTTCAACCTGAATTTCCATTTCTAATTCAGCATTTTTTTGAGTTAATGTAGCAATCGGACAATCTTTACTGATTAATTCTATCTGGCTTGGAAATTCAAAGTCAGAACCCTTAACTTTTTTTTCTCCTTTAATTTTTAAAAATGCTTTCTGGGGCTCATCGCCATGTAGCTTAAATCTCATTTGTTTGAGATTTTGCATAATTAAAATAATATCTTCCAATACTCCTGGTATAGTCGAAAATTCATGTGGTACATTTTTAATTTTAAATTGAGTAACAGCTGCACCGGAAAGAGAAGACAATAGAACTCTTCTTAAACTGTTGCCCATGGTTACACCGTAACCCGGATAAAGGGCTTCTATTTCGAACTTAGCCCAATTTCCTTTTTGCTCTACAACTTTCGGTTTTTGAGGATAAGAAATCATATTTTATCTTGAATAAAACTCAAATATAGCCGACACCTCGACAGGTGACGACGCTTCCACAAATGTTGGCAAAGATTTAACTTCTCCTTCAAAATCATTAATATTTAAAGAAAGCCAACTGGGAGCTACTTGTTTTTTAATAGTTGAGGAAATGTTTTTAAACATTCCCTTTTTTAAAGACACGGGTCGAATTTTAATCTTGTCGCCTATTTTTACTGAAAAAGAAGGACAATTGACAATTTTATCGTTAACTAAAAAATGACGATGAGAAATTAATTTTCGGGCTTGAGTGCGAGAATTAGCAAAACCTAATTTTAAAACAACATTGTCTAAACGACTTTCTAATACCTGGATCAATTGAGTACTGGCATCTTCTGTCCCACCTCTTTTCTTCAGAACTCCCCTGACATAATTACGAAATTGTCTTTCTCTTAAGTTGTACCAATTCTTTAATTTCTGTTTTTCTTTTAATTCTTTTCCAAACACAGAAAGAGGTCCTGTTCTTTTTTTAGGCTTCTGACCAGGAGGATAAGGTTTCCTAATCATGGCACATTTAGGCGATAAACATCTCTCCCCTTTCAGGAAAAGCTTATCACCTAACCTTCGACAAATTTTACATTTCTCAGTAGTCATTGTAATGATTTATTTTATACTCTTCTAGGTTTAGGAGGACGGCAACCATTATGAGGAACTGGTGTGACGTCAGTAATAGAAATTAAATCAAAATCTCGAGCAGCCATTGAACGAACAGCTGCCTCACGTCCAGTTCCGATTCCTTTGATAATAATCTCTAATTTTTTAATTTTCATTTTTTCAGCTGCAGCCGACATTGCTTCAGCAGCCTTAGAAGCAGCAAAAGGCGTACCTTTTTTAGTACCCTTAAAACCAATACTACCAGCTGTAACCCAATGTAAAACACGACCTTGTCTATCAGTTAAAGTCAAAATAGTATTATTATAAGAAGAATAGATATAAACTCTTCCTTCGCCATTTACCGAAAATGTTTTTTGAACTTCCTTTTGTAATTTAGATTTTATCTTATCGCTTTCTTTCAACAATTCTTCTTTTGTTGTTGTAGCAACATGCTTCTTTCCCATACTATGTAATTATTTAAATTTTATTTAGGAGCAGGAGCGGCTTTTCTACCACTTCCTACTGTTTTTCTTACGTTACCTCTGACTGTTCTAGAATTAGTCTTAGTATGCTGTCCGTTAACCGGTAAACCATGGGCATGACGTATGCCTCGGTAGGTTCCAATATCTTTAAGTCTTTTCACATTCATCATTATAACTCTTTTTAACCCTCCTTCTGTTTTGTATTTTTTTTCAATAATATCTCTGAGCTGAATGGTCTCTTCTTTATTTAATTCGGAGGCTTTTTTAGATTGATCTATTTTAGCCTCAGCTAAAATCTGCTTACTCAAAGATTGGCCTATTCCATAAATATAGGTTAAAGAAATTACTATTCTTTTGTTATCGGGGATACTGACTCCCGCTATTCTTGGCATAATATTTACTCAAAATTTTTTAAAGCGAGAATTCTATTTTTTTAAGACGCGTAGGCCCCCCTTTTTTGGGGTAAAGCGCGAAGAAAATTTAGAATCCGAATAAATCTTTCAACTCAGTAAGGATTCTGGATTTTCTAAGACGCGTAGGGTTCCCTTTAGGGATAAAGCGCGAAGAAAATTTAGAATCCGAACGACCTTATCCTTGTCTTTGTTTGTGTTTCGGTGTTTTGCAAATCACATAAACTCGTCCTTTACGACGGACGATTTTACAACTTTTACAAATTTTTTTAATTGAAGAACTTACTCTCATTTTTTATCTTTTATTTAATTTTTCCTCTATAAACTATTCTTCCTCTTTCATCGTCATAAGAACTCATTTCTACGGTCACCGTATCTCCCGTTAAAATTTTAATTCTATAAATCTTCAGCTTACCAGCCAGATGAGCCAAAATCTCTTTTCCGTCTTCTAATTTGACGCGGAAAAAAGTATTTGGCAATGACTCTAAAACCGTACCCTGTTTCCTAAAAATATTTTTGGCCATTAAACAAATATGTGAATATAGAAAACTTAACAGATATTAATTGTTTAGTCAAGCTGTAATTCAATCTTAACCTTCTCTTCTTTTTGCGGAACTTTTTTGACCCAAAAAGGCCAGAGACTGATTGAAGATTTATCAATTTGAGGGTAATTCTCCAAACAAATTTTAGCTTCATCTAAAGATTTACCCTTTAAAGCCTGACCCAAAACCGACAAATCAATATCAGAATAAAACTCAACATCAATATTAAGAGAAAAAATAATTTTACCTGATTCTAGGTCTATTTTATTGAGAGAACGTTCTATATCTAGGCTATTTTGATTTAATTTTTTTCCATCAGGAGCCTGGGAAGACGCGAAATTGATAACAAAAATTTTTTCGTCCCGACTATTAAAAACCAGGGCAGTAGATTTAGCATTACTGGTGACAGTAAATCTTTCTGTTTCTTTATTAACTGTAGCTGAAAAAGAAGTATTAACAATCTTAGTCTGAACTGCTTTATCTAAAAGAACCAAGTCTGTTTCAGAAGCAATTTCTCCTTTTAATCCGGCTAAACATTCTGCTATCACTTGCTGTTCTAACGCTGTTTGAGCATTATCTAAATCTTTTTGCGTAACCTGATTAACTTCTTTTTTAAATCCGCCGGTCATTGCCTGAAACGATTTTCCGTAAAAATATGTATAACGAGGTGTTCCGGCAAAACCAGGAATTGAAAAAGTAGAAGACTTAATATTGAATTCTTCGCCTGACTGATCGGCTCCAACCTCTACATCAATGAATCCGGGTATTAATTCCTGTCCTTCATAGTGACCGCCGGGTACAGTAACTCCTTTTTTTATTCTGAATAATTTGCCTTCCGTAGAAATAAACCTAGTATTAACCACTAACGATTGAGGAGAGGTTGAATAAGCATTATAAATACGAATTATTCCTTCAGCCTTACTTTCTTTTAATGCGGTTCCTGAAGAAGAAAATTCCTTGGAAATTGTTTTTTCGGATGTATATATTCTACCGGGAATAGCTGAAGCAGACGTCGAATTTATCCCTTGGTCAATTATCATATCGGTTTCCAAAGAAGATAACTCTGTTATTGGATAAATAATAATTAACGCTTTGGCCAAATAAAAATAACCAAATACGCTTAAAGAGATTAAAGCTAAAACAAGTAATATTGGACCGGGTTTAAAAGAAATTTTTTCCAATAAATCATAATCGTTTCCTTCTGAATCAATTTCTTCCTCATTGACAACTAAAGGTAAAGGAGCTTCTTCTTTTTTTATTTCTTTAGTTTTTTTTATAACCTCCGCCTTCTCTACTTCTTGGGGTGGTAAAATATCAAATATTTTTTTTGCCATTTTTTTAGTATATCATAAAAAAAATTTATCCTAAAACAGCTTTTATTCTTCTAATACCAGCACCAGAAGATTCTTCTTTAATAATTCTGAATCCTTTTAATTCTGAAGTTCGGCTGATATGCGGACCACCACAAATTTCTTTTGAAAAATCGCCAATTGAATAAACATTTACTATTTCAGGATATTTTTCTTTGAAAAAAGCCAAAGCTCCGCTCTCTATTGCTTCTTCATAAGATAATTCTTCTTTTTTTATTTCTAAATCTTCTTCTATTTTTTTATTAACCAAGTCCTCAACTTTCTTTATTTCTTCTTGAGTCATTTTCTGATTGTGAGAAAAATCAAAACGCAATCTTTGAGAAGTGATATCAGAACCCATTTGTTTTACATGTTCGCCTAAAATTTTTCTTAAAGCCGCTTGTAATAAATGAGTGGCTGTATGGAGCTTAATAACTTCTTCAGTCGCCTCTTTCCCTACTCCTCCAAATTTCTTTTCAGCTCCGGCTCTGGAAATTTCTTGATGTTTTTTCTTCATGACAAAAAACTCTTCTCTATTTTCTACTTTTCTTATTTCTTCTATAAGCTCTAATGGAAACCCAAATGTTTCATAAATCAAAAAAGCTGTTTCTCCAGTAAGATTGGGAATTTTTTCTATTTCCCTTAATCCCCTTTCCAAAGTTTTCTCAAATTTTTCCTCTTCATATTGAATCACAGTTAAAATATCACTTTCTTTTAATTTAATTTCCGGATAAACTTCCTTATAAATTTCTATTGTTTTTTTTGCCAAAGGGATTAGAAAATTCTTGGGAAGATTAAGTAGTTTTCCGTATCTAGCCGCTCTCCTTATTAATCTTCTTAGAATATATCCCCTTCCCAAATTTAAAGGTAAAATACCTTCAGATATTAAAAAAACAACACTCCTTATATGGTCAGCTATAATTCTTTTGGCTCTTTCGTCTTGTCCGGATATCTCTCCAATAATAGTCTCGAATAAATCTGTTTCAAAGATTGTATTTTTCTCCTGGACAACAGCCACTAATCTTTCGAGTCCGCTTCCAGTATCCAGACCGGGCGAATCTATCTTTTTCAGTTCTCTTCTATTGTTGCAAAAATATTCATTGAAAACTAAATTCCAAACTTCTATTCCATTAACATAAATTTCCGTTGTTACACCACAAGGACCATCGTCGCCAGTCGGCCCCCAAAAGTTATCAATCCCCTCTTTTCGTATTTTGTTTTCCGGAAGCCCGACATCTCGCCAAATTTTATAAGAATCTTTATCTTCAGGAATATTTTTCCGCCAATCTCCGTCAGCTACTTTCTCTGAACTGAAAATAGTTACATAATCTATATCCAACTTTAATTCATTTACAATGAATTCATAAGCTAATTTTATCGCTTTTTCTTTGAAATATCCGCCAAAAGAAAAATTACCGAGCATTTCAAAAAAAGTAAGATGTTTTTCATCTCCGACTTCTTCAATATCAGTGGTTCTGAAACATTTCTGACAAGATGCAACATCAGAACCGTAAGGAGATTTTTCGCCCAAATAATATGATTTGAACTGTTGCATCCCGGCCGTGGTAAACAAAACACTTGGGTCTGACGGTAGAAGCGAACTGGAAGGCACTATTTTGTGCCCATTTTTCTCAAAAAAATCTAAAAATAATTTTCTTATTTGATAAGACTTCATATTTAAATTGTAGCAAAAAAACTTACTTCTGAAAAATTAATCTTCGATTATACCACCTCCCAGAACCTCATTACTCCCCTTCCCGCCATAAAAAACAGCTGATTGACCGGGTGTAATCGCTTTTTGCGTTTTTAAAAACCTAGCTGTTATTTTTTTATTATCTTTACTGATTATTGCTTTAGCCGGTTGATGTAAATATCTTATTTTAACTAATGTTTTCAGAGGAAATTTTGGTTCTTGTCCGGAAATCCAATTAACATTTTTAATTTTTAGCTTTTGGCTATATAAATCTTTTTTGTTTTTAGTAACTACTAAAATATTTTTCTTAAAATCTAACTTCTTAACATAATAAGGACTATCAGATGGAATCTTAATATTTTTCCTTTGACCAATAGTATATAAAGCTAAGCCTGAATGCATACCAACAATATCACCGTTACCATTAATAATTGACCCGGGTTTTAATAATAAATTCTTTTTAATAAAACTTTCAAAATTACCGTCAATAAAACAAATATCTTCTGATTCTTTAGAAACCAGATCAGCTATTTTTAATTTCTTAGCTAATTCCTTAACTTCTTTTTTAGCATAATCTCCGACCGGAAACATAATTCTCTTAAGTTTTTTTTGGTTGAGCGTCCATAAAAAATAACTCTGGTCTTTTGTTTTATCTTTTCCTTTTAGGAGCTTATTACTGACGATACGGCAATAATGTCCGGTAGCTACATAATCAGCTTTCAGTTTCAAAGCTTTATCTAAAAATAATCCGAATTTAATTTCTTGATTGCACCAAACACAAGGATTGGGTGTCCCCTTAGAATATTCTTTTAAAAAACGGGCAATTATCTTTTTTTTAAAATCTTTAGAAAAATCAAAAATTAAAAAAGGTATTTTAAGATTCTTAGCCATTCTCCTGGATTTTTTTTCAGCACTTAAATGTTTTTTCGATTTAGATAATCTCATGAAAGCCCCGACAACATCAAAATCTTGTTCTTTTAACAAGGCTGCTGAAACAGAACTGTCCACACCGCCACTCATCCCAATAATAACTTTCTCCTTTTTATCCATAAAATTAACTGATACTTTTTACAATCTCAACAAATTCTGAAGCGTTTAAAGAAGCACTACCGACTAAAAGTCCGGAAAAATTAGCTTTAAAGATATAATCTTTGGCATTCTTCGAGCTAACACTACCGCCATACAAAACAACTGAATCCTGCCCTAAAATACCTTTAATTGATTCATTTGTTTTTTTAGCTTGTTTAATACTGCAAGAATTGCCAGTACCAATGGCAAACAATGGCTCATAAGCAATAATAATTTTTTTCATTTTCTTACCATTGATTACGCTAAGATTTTCTTTGATTTGATTAATTTGATCAATGCATAAAATCGGGATCATTCCATTAGATAAAACTGCTTTTATTTTTTGATTAATCATTTCTTTGGTTTCTTTGAAATGAAATCTTCTTTCTGAATGACCGATTATTACATATTTACATTTTAAATCTTTAAGCATTTTAGCCGATATTTCTCCGGTAAAAGCGCCTTGGTCTTTCCAAAAACAATCCTGCGCTCCTAATTTAATATTTGATGAAGACGCAATTTCCGATAAATAAACAAAGGGCGGACAAATAACTAATTCTATTTTCTTAATATTAGTCACTCCCCTTTTTACTGATGAAAAAAGCTTTTCAGCCTGATTTTTTTTAATTGGATTACATTTCCAATTGGCAATAATAATTTTTTTCATATTATTCAAATAAATATTTTTTTAATTATTCAATAGCTGGACGACTATAATCTAAGGGCAACGACTCTCCAACTTTAGATAAAGATAAAAAACTTAAAATTATAATTATAAAAAAACAAATTCCAACAGTAATAAAATATAATTTTGTCTTTTTATTTAGTAGACGCTTTGATTTAAACAAATCATTATCCGGCAGACTAACTTTATCTTTCTTACCAATGGAAAAAAATTTACTAAAATCAAAGTTAGGGTTATCTTTTTGATTATCGTCTTTCGAATTCATTATAAAAATATATTTTATTTAATTTTCGAATCCGCCGATTACCCAATCAAATTCACCCTGCCAATTTCTATCTGTACAAGACCAGCCAGGAGAACTTGGATATGGATTGCCACTGGTTTCCATATCTCTAATACCTAAAACAAAATAAGAACCGCGCGAAACAGGACAATTATAACTTCCGGCATTATAGCGATAATAAGAGTATCCATAACAACCTGTTCCCGATCCGCCATTTGGATCAGTCGGAACTGGAGATAAAAATTCCTCACTTTCTAAAGCTCCAATAAAAGCATCACCATTGCATGGTCCCTGATCCCAACCATCACAACAAGCATCAGCAGAAATATTGGGGTATTTCCCATATTTATCCCAATAGAATTGAAGTGCTAAAACAATTTGTTTCATATCCGATAACCTCTTGGCATCTCTAGATTTTTGCCTGGCTGGGTTTAAAGATACCAAAACAATAGAAGAAAGCATCCCAATTATTGCGATTACAACTAATAATTCAATAAGAGTGAAACCTTTAGATTTTTTATTATTAATGATTAATGGTTTCATATTTTAAATTCACTCTTTTAAAAAAATTACGATATCATAAGGATCTAATGCTCCAGCTCCTTCACCCCAACAGGTACAACAGGCTGGTCTTTCATTAACTGGGCAATTAGCAGTTTCACAAGCAGCATATAAGACAGCATAAGTTCCGCTACATCCACAACAAGGATTGGTGTACTTTCCATAGCGATATATACACTGAGAATTCCAACCATCGCGAATATTGGTAACTTCTAGGGGGGTTTTAATTAGTCCTTCATCTTCGAGAGGTTTAATAAAAGGATCTGTGGGACCATTTACTATATTTCCAGCCTCCCAATTCCCCCAACATCCCACATCACCCAAATCTGTATTATCGGGATATTTCTCGTATTTATCATAATACATCTGTAAAGCAAGCGTTAATTGTTTCATATCTTGTAATCTTTTAGCGTCCATAGCTTTTTTTCGAGCTGAACCCAAAGATACCAAAACAATAGAAGAAAGCATCCCAATTATTGCGATTACAACTAATAATTCAATAAGAGTGAAGCCTTTTTGTTTTATTTCCTCCATAATATTCTCAATATTTTAAGGACAATTAAAAGCTTTACATATATCGTCTCCGCGATTTATCGGAGAACATCCGTTCCAACTTTCAAAAACTCCATTAGTACCTGCCGAACATATTTTTGATCCGCATGGATCGCCAGGACATGATTCATTAATTGGTCCGTCTATGGAATAACAATTACCCCAGGGATCTTTAGGAACATCACCAACCCAAGGACCTAACCAATTAGCGTAATAATCTCCAGTATTATTAACAAAGCCAACAATAGTGCCAGGGCTCCAATAACTACAACCAGTACCTATATCAGTATTACTTGGAGACGGAGAAGTTCCGTTTGATTCTTGATAATTCATTAAAATAATTTTATATAAGCTATTTACCATATCCTGGGCTTTTGCAATTTTGGCTTTTTCTCTTGATGAATTAACTGATACCAAAACAATAGAAGAAAGCATCCCAATGATGGCAATGACTACCAAGAGTTCAATTAAAGTGAATGCTTTTGTTTGATTATTCTTCATTGATTCAAAGCTAAATTAGAGTGACTTAACAATCCTTGGGCATAGTGTTGTTGGATCTGGGATTGGGATAATGCCTGAGTATAAATATGGACATCGTCAATGAGGCCGTTAAATCTGTCAGCGGATCCAGCAGGAATTGATAACTGAAAAGAAGCGTTACCACTGGATAATATTCCGGAAAAACTGGTTTCGCTAGATAAAATACCGTCAACATAAAGCTTCATATTATTTCCCGAAATTTTACTATTATAAGTTCCAGCAAACATATGCCATTTATTCATACTTGCATCTTGCCCTAAATAACCGCTATTTACACCGCTATTATTAAACAATATAAACGATGCCCAGCCAGAATATCTCATTAAAAAAGAGTCATCTATTAAAATTCCGTCATCGCCTTCTTTTGGATATATCCATGCAATTATTGTAATTTCTGATAAACCATCAAGACTATTAATATCTCCGAAATCTACATAATCGTCCACTCCATCAAAGCTCAAAGACTTCTGATTACTTGCCTGTCCGATTGCTGAATACGGAGTCTCTGAACTGCATGTGGCTCCGCTGATTGTTCCGTTATTACCGTAACCGGAAGCATCTTGGGCAGTGCAGTTGTCAAAATCCCAAATACCTACTGCTTCAGAACCAAGAGAATTATGTATGGTTTGACTAAATTCCAATGCTTTAGCTATTCTGGCTTTTTCTCTGGAACCTCTGGTGTTTACAAGAACAATAGAGGAAAGCATCCCGATAATGGCAATAACAACTAAAAGTTCGATAAGAGTGAAGGCTTTGAAATTAGAATTAGTGTTTATCATTGATTTAAGACTAAATCACTATGTTTTAACAATCCTTCAGCATAGTGTTGTTGGATTTGAGATTGAGATAAGGCTTGAGAATAAATATGGACATCGTCGATTGTGCCACTTCCCCAATCACCATCCCCAGCATACTTATTCACATTGAGAGTCCCTGAACCGTTATAAATATTTCCAGTAGATGGAAATGTAGTTAGAAGTGCCCCATTTAAATATACTTTTTGCGCAGAACCATCAAAAGTAAAAACTATATGATTCCATTGTTGAGGTTCAAATGAGTCAGAAGTCATACTACCGGTTGGATTATTCCAAAAATATGTTCTAATTTGTGCTTGAGAACCGGAACCTTTTATTGATAAAATAAACTGGCGACCAAAGAATAGAAATTCGCCCCAATAAGTATTTGAATCTGGAACATGCGAATAATTTACCCAGAATGAAAGTGTAATATATCTATTAATGCCTAAATTTATAGAGGGTATTTCTACATAATCATCCACTCCATCAAAACTTAAAGAATGCTTTCCGTTTCCTTGTCCGAGTACTAAATAAGGGGTGTCGGAACTGCAGACAGCTCCGTTGATAGTGCCATTGTTTCCATATCCTGAAGAGTCTTGAGCATTACAACTGTCAAAATCCCAAATACCTACTGCTTCAGAACCAAGAGAATTATGTATGGTTTGACTAAATTCCAATGCTTTAGCTATTCTGGCTTTTTCTCTGGAACCTCTGGTGTTTACAAGAACAATAGAGG
>JAHJCL010000039.1 GCA_018813025.1 Patescibacteria group bacterium | reverse complement strand
ATCAAAGAACTTTATACTCTGTTGAGGTTGAGGGTACTGGTGCTTGGGGAGTTACTAGAGTAAGTCCTGCTTTTATCTCTGTTGATCAAGGTGAAGCTGGTGAAGTTTTTGTCTTTTCAGTGGAAAATTCAGCACTTAATGCCTTATTTTCCCCTGTTTTTGACTCTTTTTTGGCTGAATATTTCTGATAAAGGGTAAAAGCATCATCAATATCTGATTGATTTATCACTCTTGACAAGAGACTGCTAATCTTTTAATATGAACAATTAGAATAAAAAAATAATGAATTATTGTGACCATAAATAATGAAAGACAAAAGTTAATATTGGAGACAATTATTCAAGAATATATTAATTAAGCCGAACCGATCAGTTCAAAAAAACTTGAAGAAAAATATAATTTTGGAATTTGTCCGGCTACAATCAGAAACGAAATGCAAAAGTTAACTGATTTTGGTTTTCTTTCTCAACCCCACACTTCAGCTGGGCGAGTGCCCACCGATAAAGCTTATCGTTTTTTTGTAAATAATATTTTAGAAAATAATTTAAACGATAAAGAAGAAAAGTTAAAAATAGAGAAGAAGTTGAAAAAAAATCAGGATGCGGTTAAGTGGATTCAGTTTCTTACTAAAGAATTAGCTTCGCTCTCTTCCAGTTTGGCGATTATTCATCTTTGCGGAGAAGATATTTTGTGGAAAGAAGGTTGGGAAGACCTGCTTCAAGAGCCTGAATTTCAGACAGCTAATCAAATATCGCATTTTGTTAAATTTTTAAGAACATTTGAAGAAAAAGCGGACAAAATGAAACTTGATTCCGGGGTCAGTGTTTTTATCGGAAGAGAGAATCCATTTTCCGGTCCCAGAGAATTTAGCTTGATCATCAGTCGTTGTTCTTTTCCTGACAAAGAAGAAGGTTTTATATCTCTTCTAGGACCCAAAAGAATGGCTTATGATAAGAATATTGCTTTAATCAACCATGTCAGGGAAATTATGTTAGAATTGTAATCATTAATATTTTAAAAACATAATGAAAAAAAAGAAAAATAATCAACCAAAGGAATTCAGTCTGGAAGAATTAAAACAAAATATCGTTGAATGTAATAAATTAAAAGAAGAATATCTGGCCGGTTGGCAAAGAGAAAGAGCTGATTTTCTAAACTATAAAAGGGATGAATTAGCCAGAAACAACGAAATAATAAGTTATGCGAGTATTGATCTGATTCTAAAAATACTGCCGATTCTGGATAACCTGGACTTGGCTGAAAAGAAAATTCCCAGGGATTTAATCAATAATGAAAGCGTTAAGGGATTACTTCAAATCAAAATTCAATTACAGGATATTCTAAAGAAACGGGGAGTTGAAGAAATAGAAGCGCTTGGTCAAAAATTCGACCCTAATCTACATGAAGCAATTGAAGAAGTTGAATTGAAAAACAAAGAACCAAATATTATTATTGAAGAAATTAAAAAAGGTTATAAATTCAATAAGAGAGTTATTCGGGCGACTAAAGTAAGAGTATCGAAATAAAATTAATTTAAAAAAATTACAAAAGTATGGCAAAATCATTAGGTATCGATTTAGGAACATCAATTACTAAAGTGGCTACTATCTTAAACGGAGAGCCGAAATGTTTAGAAACCAGAGAGGGTTCAATTTTAATGCCCTCATTCGTGGCTTTATCTAAAAGCGGAGAAAGGCTGGTCGGTCTTTTAGCTAAAAGACAAGCAGTCACCAATCCTTCCAATACAATTTTTGCTGTTAAAAGATTCATTGGCAGACATTATGATGATAAGGAAGTAACAGAGGAATTAAAGCGTCTTCCTTACGAAACCAGAAAAAAGAGCACAGGAGGAGTAGAGATAAAAATGGGAGACAAGTGGTATGACCCGATTGAAATTTCTTCAATGCTTTTACAAAAGATTAAAACTGATGCTGAAGAAAAGCTTGGCGAGAAAATAAAAGATGTGGTTATAACTTGTCCGGCTAATTTCGACGATTCTCAGAGGAAAGCTACTAAAACAGCAGGAGAAATTGCCGGTTTAAATGTTTTAAGAGTAATTAACGAGCCGACGGCTGCTGCTTTAAGTTACGGTTTCGGTAAGAAAAATGTGGCTAAAGTGGCGGTTTATGATTTCGGAGGAGGAACTTTTGATGTTACTGTTTTAAATATTTCGCCGGATACGGTTGAAGTTTTAGCTACTGGCGGAGAACCTCATTTGGGCGGAGAAGACCTTGACCAAAGGTTGCTTGATTGGATGATTGAAAAGTTTAAAAAAGACCAAGGAGTTGATTTATCCAGAGATCCGTTGGCTTTGCAGAGATTAAAAGAAACCGCCGAAAAAGCCAAAATAGAATTATCCAGCGCTTTAGAAACTGAAATTAATCTACCTTTTATCTCCGGAGACAGTTCCGGTCCTAAACATCTTTATTACAAAATATCCCGAAGCGAGTTCGAGAATCTTATTAGAGATTTAATTGAAAAGTCAATTAACAGGGTTGATTTAACTATCAAAGAATCTAAATTGGCTAAAAATGAGATTGATGAAATCATTCTGGTGGGAGGAACCAGTTTAATCCCGGCTGTCCGAGAGGCGGTCAAGATATCTTTTAACAAAGAACCGAATAAATCCATCAATCCTGAAGAGGTAGTAGCTATGGGAGCAGCTATTCAGGCCGAAATTTTGAAAGCTAAAGAAGAGGGAAGAGATCCTGAAGGTGAAATTAAGAGCGTGTTGCTTTTAGATGTTTTACCTCTTTCCGTTGGTATTGAAACTTTGGGTGGAGTAAACACAATTATGATTGACAAAAACACGACTATTCCGACTGCCAAAACCCAAGTTTTTTCAACCGCTGCCGATAATCAGCCATCAGTTGAAGTAAATGTTTTGCAGGGAGAGAGAGCAATGGCAACCGATAGCAGATCTTTAGGCAGATTTGTTTTAGACGGTATTCCGCCATCTCCCAGAGGCATACCTCAAATTGAAATTACTTTTGATATTGATGCCAGTGGTATTTTAACTGCCACGGCCAAAGATAAGGCCAGTTCTAAAACTCAATCGATTAGAATTGAAGGATCAATCGGGTTGTCAAAAGATGAGGTGGAAAAAATGAAGAAAGATGCGGATTTAAATGCCGAACAAGACAAGAAGAAGAAAGATTTGATTGAAGCTAAGAATTTAGCTGATAATTTGGTTTATACTACCCAAAAGACTATTAATGAGGCTAAAGACAAGATTTCCGAAGATGTTAAAAAAGAAATTCAAGAGAAAGTTGAAGCGTTGAAAAAAGTCAAAGATGGTGATAATATTGAAGACATTAAATCTAAAACTCAAGAATTGTCTCAAGTTATACAGAAAGTTGGAGCTGAGATGTATAAAGCTGCTGAGAATAAAGATAAAGAAGACAAGAAAGAAGGAGACAAGAAAGAAGGAGACAATCCAGATGTTAAAGAAGGAGAATATAAAGAGAAACAATCTTAAACCATTTAATTTGTGAAGGATTATTATAAAATTTTAGGCGTATCTAAAGACGCTTCTCAGGATGATATTAAAAAAGCTTATTATAATTTAGCTCACAAATATCATCCTGATAAAAGCGGGGGAGATGAAGGTAAGTTTAAAGAAATAAACGAAGCTTACCAGATTCTTTCCAATAAAGATAAAAAGTCCCAGTATGATAGATTTGGACAGGGTTTTGAGAATGGAGCACCTGGTGTTGGTTTTGATCCTAATCAATTTAATTGGGCTTGGGGTAGGCCGGGAGGAGTTGATTTTGAATTTGATTTCGGGGAGATAATGGAAGATTTTTTTAATTTCGGTTCTTCCAATAAAACAAAGACTGATATTAAAAAAGGAAATGATATTAGGATTGATATTAAAATTCCCTTGGAAGAAGTTTTAGAAAATCAGAAGAAAGAGATAATTCTGGAAAAAGAAGTCGATTGTTTGCGTTGTTCCGGTACCGGCGCTGAACCTGGAACTAAAATTAAAGAATGTTTTTCTTGTCGGGGAACCGGCCGAGTTCAGGAAGTCAAAAAAACAATTCTTGGTTCTTATACCCGAACAACTGTTTGTCCGCAATGTAGGGGAGAGGGAAATGTGCCGGAAAAGTTCTGTAATGTTTGTCGCGGAGAAGGAAGAATTAAAGGCGAGGAAAAGATTGAGTTTGTTATTCCAGCCGGAATAGATTCCAATCAAACAATTAAAATAGAAGGTAAGGGCGGGGCCGGAAAGAGAGGCGGTCGTGCCGGTAATTTATATGTTAGAATTTTTGTCAAACCTAATTCTACTTTTGAGAGAAGTGGAGATGATTTAATTGTCCGATTGCCGATTTCTTTTTCTCAAGCAGGGTTGGGTGATGAAGTTGAAATAACAACTTTAGATAAGAAAAAACTTTTATTGAAGATTTTAGCTGGAACGGAAACAGGAAATGTGTTAAGAATTTCCAACAAAGGTCTTCCTCATTTTGGCGGACGAGGAAAAGGTCATTTATATATTGAGTTAACTGTTAAAACTCCTAAAAAATTGACTAAAAAACAGAAAGAATTATTAGAAAAACTGAAAGAAGAAGGAATATAAGTTTTTGCCCCTATAACTCAATTGGTAGAGTAACGGCCTTTTAAGCCGCAAGTTGGAGGTTCGAGTCCTCCTGGGGGCACATTTGAACAATGTTACAAATCTTGTTAAAATAAGTTGTATGAAAACTAAAAAGCTTATCGTAGTCTTTTTTTCTATTTTAATAGTTGGTGCCAGTTTTGGTTCCGGTTTTTTATTCGGCCAAACTCAATGCAAACTTTGTCCTCCGGAAGAAGTCGATTTTTCTTTACTGTGGGAAACTTGGCATAAATTGTCAGAAAAATATGTTGATAAGGGGAAATTAGATATTCAAAAAATGGTTTATGGGGCCATATCAGGCATGGTTGATTCTTTAGACGATCCTTATACTGTTTTTTTAAACCCAGGTGATACTAAAAAATTCACTGATAATGTAAAAGGAAGTTTTGAAGGGATTGGTATAGAAATCGGTATAAGAGACGGGGATTTGCAAGTAATTGCTCCTTTAGAAAATACTCCGGCTCAAAAAGCCGGCTTAAAGTCAGGCGACAAAATTATCAAAATTAACGACACAATGACTGCCAATCTTTCTTTAGATGCAGTTGTTGATTTAATCAGAGGGCCTAAAGGAGCAAGCGTTGATTTAACGATTTATAATGATAATTTGAAAGAACCAAAAGTGATTTCTATTGTCAGAGATGTAGTTGAGATTCCTTCTTTGAGTTGGGAGTTGTTGGAAGGAGATATTGCTTATATAAAACTTTCTCACTTTTCGGAAAATGCTATTTTTGATTTTAGAAAAGCGGCTATAGAAATTTTGACATCTCCGGCCAAATCAATAATTTTAGATTTAAGAAACAACCCCGGTGGTTATTTGGAAGTGTCTCGAGAAATTGCCGGTTATTTTCTGGAAAAGGGACAGGTGGTGGCAATTGAAGATTTTGGTAATGACAAAAGAGATCAGTATCTGGCTCAAGGCGCCGGGACATTAATGGATTATCCTGTTGTTATTTTAATTAATGAAGGTTCGGCTTCGGCTTCTGAAATATTAGCTGGTTGTTTGAGGGATAATCGCGGTATTATGTTAATCGGCGAGAAATCGTTTGGTAAAGGATCGGTTCAAGAATTAGAGAAACTCGTCGGCGGTTCTTCTTTAAAAGTGACCATAGCTAAATGGCTAACTCCTAAAGGAGAATCCATTACCGATAAGGGACTGGAGCCGGACATTAAGGTGGAAATGAAAGAAAGTGATTATGAAAATGATCTTGATCCTCAATTAGATAAAGCTATTGAAATAATAAGAGATTTGAGATAAAATACATTTGAGAAAAAATTATGAAAGTAATTCTTCT
>JAHJCL010000038.1 GCA_018813025.1 Patescibacteria group bacterium | reverse complement strand
TTTCATAATAATTAATCTATTATAATATATGAATCGCAAATATTATATGCTTACTCTTGTATCTCTTGTTGTATATTTGGTATTTCTATTTTTAGTAAATTTCCAAGTTCTTCTTCAAGAGATTGTAATTGTATTTCCTCTTTAAATTTTTCTATTTCAAGATTTTCTATTTTTTCTCGAGCACCCTTTATATAAATAATCAATAAGCTTAATCCTGTTAAAACCATTATTGTCCAAAGAATTATTTTTCTTTTTTGTTCCGGTAAATCTTGGATGGATTTAAAATTTTTCATTCAATTGCTTCCCTATAAACATCCTTTAACGAAGAGGTATCTGCTTTCTCTATAGGTAGCGGAGCACTTCCATTCGGCTTTGCAATTGGCATTATCTCTGTTTTATATAATTCTTCAAGAGCCGGTTTTACGGGATAGAAAATAAAACGATTAATTCCCTGACTGATTTTTTTAGCCGTATTTTTTTCCATTTTTAATTCTTTTTCCAATGTTTCTTGAAAATCAGTTGGCTCTAAAATTCCCATCAAAACCCTACCTGTATACCTGGCTACCTCGGAAACTCTTTCATCTTCAACGCCGTTTCTTAAGCAAATATCCAAGATATTATTCGCAGTTTCTTCGGAAAAAATTGTTTCTTTTAATTCCTGAGAAATTTTTTCGTAAAGTTTCCAAAATTGTTCTTTTGTATATTTGTCCAGCATATATTTATTATATTATTTTACCATATTTTAATTATACCGCAAAAATAATTTTTAATGGAATGCTTTATTGACAAAAATCGAAAATTCTGTATAATTTAACCAGAACATAATAAAAACAGGAGAAAAAAAAGTGACAAGAAGTTTAAATATGATAAGGACGATAGCTATTGTTGTAATCATAGGATTTCTACCGTATCTCTTAGGAATAGTAATACCAATGTCAATCTCTACATATATTATCTGGTCAATTATCTTTATCCCGATAGCCGCTTTCTTAATTATCTATTTTGTTTTAGCCCCAAACAACTGTTTTTTCACTTTTGTGAAAGAAAGTACTGTAAAATTTGTTGTAAAGGGAGACAAATTCGATAAATGTTTGATTCGGTGGGAAGGCTATACTTTTGACTACCAAAAACAGCATCCGGAAAAATGGAACGTTATAAAAGGCAAAGAAAAGCATAGGTTCGGTGGATTGTGCTTCTATGGTCTTTGGCCACTCTGGGATCTTCATATATACAAATTTCGATGGACTGGTGTAGACGAAAGCGGAACAATAAATAAGAAACATGAATGGCTTGACTATATGCTTCTCAAGGACGATGTTTATTTCACTAAGATAGCCGAAGCAGAAGACAAAAACCTTTTACCTTTAGAAATACAAATTTACCTTACAATCAGAGTGGTTAATCCTTATAAGGCTAGATTCGCTGTCCAAAATTGGCTTGAGACGATTATAAATCGGATGCAGCCTATTATACGGCAATACATTGCAAAAATATCATACACTGATTTAGGAGCGGTAATACAGACGGTCGGAGGAGAAATGTGGGAAGAAATGAAGAAATCAAAACTGGTCGGTCAATACGAACAAGAGGATGGAATATTGATGGCAGAAGGTGAGAGAGGAGAATTCATTGATCAATATGGTGTAGAAGTAAAAGCGATTGAAATCAGACAAATAGATCCTCCAGAGGAGTTTCTAAAGACGACTTTACTAAGATATACTGCTAGTGAAACAGCTGAAGCGACAAAAGTAACAGCAAAAGCAACAAAATATAAAACAGAAACAGAGGCGGCAGGCGAAAGAAAGGCGACGATTCTTAAGGCCGAAGGAGAGGCAAAGAGGATGGGAATAATTTTTGAGCAGATTAAACACTATGGCGATTTAGGAAAATTGGTCAGGACCTTAGAGGCGATGGAGAAGAGTCCGCTGGCAGCTAGTATGACGGTTCAGGCAATACCAGGACTTTCAGAGGCATTAAAAGGAATCTTCGGGAAGTCACCAAACGATATCTTACCAGAAGAAATCCAAAAACTAAAAGAAGATATTAAAAGACTAAAGTTGTCCGAGTCTAAAAAGAAACGAAAAAAATAACCCAAAAAGTTGAGAATAACTCAACTTTTTTTCTTTAAATACCTGGCCGTCCTGGAGGCCTTTTTTCTTTTTCGGGCTTTTCCATCGTACTCTGACCTTCTGAAGGTTGTTTTGTTTTTTTCGTTGGTGTTCCGGTTGCACCTTGTCTTCCTTGAGGCATCCAATCATCTAATTTTTTTTGTTCTTTTTCTTCTTTAGTGTTCGTACGGGTATTCTTTCTATTTTCTATCTTTTCTTTTCTTGCATTTTCTATCATTTTTCTTGCCTTTTCTTTGTCTATACCTTCTGGAGGAGTATAGCCGAGGTCTTGAGCAGCATTGCCACAAAGATAAAGAAGCCCAGCACTATTATTTTCCGCAAGCCACTCAGGTCCTTTCTTTGCAACTTCTTCCATAAAATTATCAACGAATTCTGGTCCAAAATTATCCGCTGCTTTACTAAGTTTTCTTCCATCAGAATATAAAGCACCTGTTCTTACGGCTAAAGATTTGGACGAATTTTTTGTTATCTTTGACCAATCTTCTCCTTTCATTTCTTTAGTATAAATTGCTCCAGCGGCAATATCTCTTGAGGCTTGTTCGAATGTAGTTTTATTTATTTTTGCATGTGAATCAATTTCCAATTTAAACGTATCGTCATTTTTCAAATCCTCCGATATTCGGTTTATTTCTTTCTTTACTGTTTTTTTAACTTCTTCTCTTTCTTCTTCTGTTATTTTTCCAACCAATTTCATTTTTATTATTCCTTCTTCTGATATCGTATTGGGCGCTTTATCTTTTACAGATCTTGCATCTTTGCTGTAACGAGGATCATCCGAAAGTTTATCAGCTATTTTTTGAGTTTCATTTAAGAAATTTTTGTCAGTAACCTTATCGTAAGTTTTTAGTTCTACCATCTTAGCGATACGTTTAAGCTTGGCTTCCTTTGTTAGGGCCGTTCGTACTATAATCGCTTGTTCATCTGGCGATAGGTTTTTGAATTCTTCCGGTATTTTTATACCCTCCCTTGTTTTAGCCGCATATTTTAAAAGTGGAGGAGCAGCAATTCTCTCAAACATCTTAATAGGTTTAGTCAATGGAGATACTAAAGCCTTACCGGCTATACCCAATCTACCCTTACCAGCAAAGGTTTCTAGTCTTGTAGCCGCGACTCCGGCTTTCCCTAACATTCCACCAGCCAACCCTGCTCCAGCGCCGGCTGTTGCGGCAGTAATACCAGCTGCTATAGCTAATTTTCCTAATTTTTCTGTTCCTTCTAATATTCCCTTGGCTGCTTCTGGTGCAGTTTGTTTAGCGATTTTATATCCTTTATCTAATAAAATTAAAGCAAGGGTTGGAGTAAGAAGGGATGTGATAAGAGTAATAAAACCACCCTCGAGTGCTGGAAATTGAGTAGATCCTTCCGTCGCAACATTTAATCCATCTATGAGAGTAGTGTTATCAAAAATACCTTGAACTACACTTGTGTTTGCCATTACCCAATTAGAGAGATAAAGGAAAAAACCAATTGGTATAGCCCAAATTATCCATCGTAAAAATTCTTCCCACCATTTTTTCCAATGCAAAATACCAGGAAAAAGCATTCTAATTGTATTAGAAGGTGGAAAGATGTTAGAGAAAAAAGCAATAGGACATAAAATCATCAATACCCAAAGTTCCGTGATTCTGAATACAAAAGAGAGCATTATCCATGCGTATATCCATGAGCCCCATAAATAGAAAACTGTTAATACAATTCCATAAATAACTATCCCAGCAAACTGGCCAATCATAGTTAAAAAATCACCCTGACCAAAAATAACTCCCATTGATGTTAATGCATAATCAAATGCCATATCTAAAACTGTTGAAAGATTTATTATTTTTCCAGCCGCATTCAAGAAAAAAGAAGTGACAATATTCCCCATATCAACGATGAATCCTACAACTACCGGAGTGAAATTGATTAATAAAGCCAGACCAATAAGTTTTGGTAAGAGTTTTTTAGCTTCATATTCTTTTATTCTTAAAATAGTAGCCAATCCTATAAAGACCAGAATTAAAATAAAAAACATATTAACGAAATCTCTAGTAAAAGTCCATCCTATTGTTACTATTTGAGGTGTAGCCCCCGGAAGACCGGCGGGGATCGAGTTGGCTGGAGTTATTCCTACTTGTAGAAAAATTGACATCATCCAATTACAGACAGCTACTATTACAGAATAGAGAAGACCACCGCCAATAGCAGCAAGAATAAGAGGGATAATAAAAATAGCAAAACCGATTCTCAGAGGGAGAGAGGGTAAATAAAGCGCAAAGTCTACAATACACTGCGGCCAATCTAAAGGTGACGCACTGCAAGCTGCTTCAACAGAATGGAGAGGTAAGAAAGACAAAATTAATCCTACTACCATTGTTAAGATCAAAATTCTTTTGTTTTTAAAAAACAATATCAAACTATTTTTATATTTTAAAAACAAACTTGGTTTATTTTCAAAAAGCATTTTATAAATAGTAATTAAATTATTTTATTGTACCACAAATTATTAAAAAGTAATTATCCACCAATCAACTGTATAACCAAGGAATTTTAGAATCAGATTTATAAATATCCAGGCGAAGAAAATAATTCCGTAGCCGATTCCAGCTGATTTCCAAATTGATTTTATATTAATAATCGTATTCGTTGATCCCAGTGAGAAATAAAATATTACGGCGGTAAGTATAGTTAGTGAAACCAAGACAAGTAAACTTAATCTCCATAAAAGAAAATCAAGAATATTTTTAAGCATTATGAAAATATGTTGAATTCCGCATTGTTCTCTTTCGTTCCAAGGAGTTTCAGGATAATCAATTATCCCTCCACAAGGAACAAATCCTGCTTTACCAATAGGTGTCGGTTGGACAAGGTTAAAAGACCAGGGACCGGCCCAGTCTCCGGTTTCTTGGCAATCTTTATCTAAGCAGGATCGAACATACCAGCTATGGCTTCCTAATTCTAGTTGTCCGGTAGAGAGGAAAGCAGAATTCGTAGAAACTATAGTCGGAGGAATTTTTTCTACTCCCCCGTAATAAATTCTATATTGATAAAATTTCCCCCCTAAAACAGGGTCCCAGGAGAGATAATTATCAGAAGTATTAAAGTCTGTTCCATTTTCAGGAGAAGGATTAGTGGGAGTTTCTAATTTAAAAGTTTTAAAATTTTGAGGAGTAGCCCAATCTCCACAGATATTTCCCTCTTTATCGGCACAAGTTTTCACTCTCCACCAGTAGTCAGTAAGCATTTTTAAAAAGGGATAATCTGCTAAGACCTCAGATTTTTCTACTACTCTTTGCGCTTCAGGGATAACAATATTGGTAAACCCAGAATCAATAGCAATTTCATATATATAGGAGGCAGCTCCAGAAACATCTTGCCAATCAAAGTTAACCGGAATCAGAATATCGTTGGCGTTATTATTCGGATAATTAAGAATAGGTTTCGCTCCAGTTGTTTTAAAATACCAGGAATCGCCAAAATTACTGCAATCGGTTCCATCTTCACTATAACAAGATTTTACATGCCAATTATAAGCTTCATTTAATTCTAAAGAATTCCAAATATCAACGAAAGGAACGATGTATTGAGTAGTAAGAGTGGATGGAACAATGATTTCATTCCCCTTTTTTATTTCAAAATAATAAGAACGCGCCCATAAGCCTTCATTCTCGGTTCGCTGCCATTCTAGGGAATTAGATAAATTTACAAATGGAATTTCATTTGGTTTATTCGGATTATAAAATGGCTCGAGAAGTTTCGGAGGAGTTATTTCCATTTCTTGCGTTTTAAAACTCCATTTCTGACTGAAATCTGCACATCCAGTACCATTTTCATTAAAACAACTAGAAACTTCCCAACTATAATTTGTTAACCCTGTAAAAACTTCAAAGTTTTTAATTTCAATTGAGGAAGTAAGGACACCATTAATCTTTTTTACTCCAGTGACATGGCGGAGTTCGCTATCTTTATAAATTTGGATAATATATGAGTTGGCAATATTAACATCGCACCAATCTAAAACTACCGGTATTCCAACATTTTGAGCAATTCCTTCTTCATTTTTCCAATCTGGATCAGCTGGCGTAACTGGTTCCGGAGCAGAATTAGTAGTAAAACTCCAATTACTTTGAGATCCGCAGTTACTTCCATCTGCTCCACAACAGGCCTGAACTTGCCATTGGTGAGTAAAATTTGATTTCAATAAACAAACACCACCATTTGGATCTTGGGTATAATTATATTCAGATTGAGTTGACACTTTTGAATAGTCACCCTTGGTTGTACTCTTTACTGTAGTTTTATATGACTTGGGGCCATCTGGAGAGGTCTGCCAATATTGGACATCATCCCAATCTAATTTAACCGGAAGAAAAATATTATTAGAATCTTTCGAAACTTCCGGGTTATATGGGTTAATCGGATAATTAGGGTTATCGTAATACCTTGGATTGGCTGGAATATCTAAACATTGTCCGGCACAGGAACACTGGCGTTCCGATAGTATTTCTGTCCATTCAGTGCCTCCGGAACAAAGTTGCCAATCTAAATCACAATATTCACTTATAAAGGGTGAATCATAATAGGGGTCTCCAGAATCACTCCAATTACCGGTTGTCCAAGTTCCGTGGACTTCACAAGTAACGTTTCTTGTTTGGTCTTGATTCCATATTGTTGTTTCGATATATTGTTCTCCACATTTATTTTCTTCTCCTTGGCAGCGATACTCTTCCCAGTTAATAGTTTGCTCTGTATCTGGTTTGGGTGGTTCTTCACAAAGACCACTCCAATCACATATTTCCTCTTCTGTCTCTGGATTTATTTGGCAATTATCACAATATTCCAAACCGCAATCTCCGCATTCCTGTACGCTGCCTTCCTCGCAAGCCAAAACAAACTGTCCGCACAATAAAAATCCAAAGATTAAACCAATTAAAAAATATTTTCTGAAAATAATCCGTTTCATCAGTGTTTAAATTATTCCATTTTATCTTTTTTTTTAAATTTTAGCCAATTCTTAGTTATCCGCTTGACTTAGATTCTTGATAGGGTATCCTTAGATTATGCCCTATGAGGGTGTAGTTTTAATCAAATATGGGTAGAAAGAAAAAAATTGATTTGTCGAGTAAAGAAATAAATATTAAATTCGCTGGTTTTCTTAAAGAAAACCTTTTTTGGTTTTTGTCAGCAATGACTGTTGTTTTATTTGTTTCAGCATTAATTATTTCAGCTCAAAACCCAATTACTACAGAGGTAAGCGATTTTCAATCTCAAAATACCAATGATCTCTTTTTGGGACCAATTAACAAGTTTTCCGTAGAATCTCCAGACCTTGTTTTAATCCAAAAGAATACATTAAAAGCATCTTTACCACCGACTACTCTTTCGCCGCAGGTTTTAGGGGCTTTAGTGGGTATAGATTTTTTACCCAGCACCAGGAGAGGTATTATTGAATACGTTGTTGAATCAGGCGACACATTATCAAACATTTCTCAACAATTTAATGTTTCAATTGAAAGTTTACTTTGGGCCAATGATTTAAATAAAAATACAATTATAACTATTGGCAAAACATTGGTCATTCCACCTGTTTCCGGAGTTATATACCATGTTCAAAACGGAGACACAATTTCTAATATTGCCCAAATACATAAAGCCAAAACATCAGATATTATAGCTTTTAATGAGTTGTCCTCAGAAGGAGATATATTTTTAGGAGATATTTTAATGATTCCTGATGGGACTATGCCTGCTCCAGTTTCTAACTATCAACCTCAATCTGTTCCTTTAGCTTCAGGATATTTTGTTTATCCAATCGACGTTCCATATATAACCCAGGGGTTACATTGGTATAACGCAATTGATTTCAGTAACAATGGAGGTTGTGGCGAATCAATTTACGCTGCGGCAGCAGGAACAGTTATAAAAGCACAGACAACTACATCAACATCTATTTGGGCTTTTGGCGGAGGCGGCAATCACATTACAATTTTACATCCAAATGGAGTTATTACTTATTACGGGCATTTATCTAAAATTTTTGTTGTTCCAGGTCAAGAAGTATCCAGGTATCAAATTATCGGGTTAATGGGAGGTCAGCCCGGCACGGCTGGCGCTGGATTATCAACTGGCTGCCACTTACATTTTGGAGTCACCGGAGCTACTAACCCTTTTGCACATTAAGTCAGAAAAATTTTCCAATAATCGGATAAGCTAAGCTTATCCAAGTAAAAAACCGCTTAGAAGCGGTTTATTTGTTTGATTTACTTTCGGTTATCAAGCGTGTATTTTATGTTTTTTATCCCCTCTTTCATCTCGTCTAAAGTATATTTATAGTTCTTTATCACATCTCTTAATTCTTCAACAGTCTTTTTTATTTCATCAACCTTGTATTCAATATTCGTGAGTTCATTAGCCATATTTTTTATTTATTTTAATTTTTATTATTTTGGATTCTAAATTTTCTATCGCGCTTTACCCTAAAGTGCTCCGACGCGTCTCAAAAAATTAAGAATCCTCATTTTATTTACATTTTAGACAGAATTTCGATTCAGGAGAAACTTTTAATCGGTTAATATTAATTGGTTTTTTGCATTTTTCGCAGATTCCATATCCACCTTCTTCAATTTTTTTTAAAGCCAAGATAATATTTTTAAGCCTTGTTTCCAAACTATGTTCAATTGATATCATGGTGCCGTATTGTTCCACCTCATCAGCCTCTTTCTCCAAATCAACACCACTGGTTCCTTCTCCCATTGACGGAAAACGGGTATCCCAATCTCCCGGAGTTTTTTCGTCTTTCTTAGCAAAACCCCCTAACATTTTTTCTATTAGGGATTCTTCTTTTTTTAAGTTTTCTTTTAATTCCTCAATTAATTTTTTATCCATTTTTCAGTCTTTTTAAATTTTTATAATCTTTTATTATTTTAGTTGAATATTATCAATTACTTTTCGAAAACTCTCCATAGAAGAAGAGATAACGAAATAATTTCCAAAATAAGCATAACATATTCCTAAATCATTTCTGGATAAAGTTAAATAGCGCAGTCTAATATCTTTATAAAAATAATATCTGAAATATGGAGTTAATGGTTGCATATTTTCTTGATTAATTACAATTCCATTTTTTATTATTTCTGCTTCCCAATCCTCAAAGAGAGCAATTAAGTCTTGGTCTTCTTTGACCTTACCAATAAAAACCGCTCTTAATCCCTGGCTTTGAGAGTAAAGAACCAAGGTATGGTCTTTTTCTAATTTAGGATAAATATCCGGCAATAATTCAGTTCCGAAGACAGTAATTAAAGGAATTTCTTCTAAGGAAAGAACTCGGTTTTCCGGAACATATTTTAAGACAATCTGGTTCAAACTATTCTGATTAACTTCCTGATTAAGTGTTTGTTCTAAAATATTTACTGTTTCCTGTTTTTCGTTAATTTCAGAAATAATAGTGCTTTGAACTGTAACTAAAGAAGCTGGGGTAATAAATTCTATTGGTATTTCTTTTTCTATTACTTCAGTTTGGTTTTCTTCTATTTTGTCCCAAGGAAGTTTTATTAATAGAAAGATTAAGGTAATACAAGAAAGACAAATAAGAACAATCAATACTCGAACTAAAATCTTTTTTGAAGAGCGTATTTTTTTTGAAACTTGAGGCAATTTCTGGTCAGTTGATTGTTTTATTGGCAGTTTATCTGGCGGTTTTACGCTAACATCTTTGACTTCTTGCTTTAATGGCTGCTGGTGATTAGATCGAGCTATTTTTTCTCTTTCTATTCGAGCTTCTTTTTCTCTGGCAACAGCGATGTCTTTTCGCATCGTTTTAATATCTTCTCTTCTAAAATGAGTTAACTCCTCATTTTTTTTTGTTATTTTTTCTTCAATCATAAATAACTAATTTTTAATCAATTCTTCTAAACAAAGATTTATTCTACTTTGGTCGTCAATGGCAATAACTTTAACTCTAACCTTATCGCCAACATTAACTACATCGGTTACTTTTTCTACTCTTTGAGAAGATAACTTAGAAATATGAATCATTCCTTCTTGCCCCGGTAATATTTCTACAAAAGCTCCAAAGTCTAAGATTTTGACCACCTTTCCGTCAAAAACTTCTCCTACCATTATTTCCCGAGTAAGGTTTTTAATCCAATCAACCGCTTTCTGAGCTCCTTCTTGAGTTTCAGCGGTTATAAAAACAGTTCCGGATTCTTCAATATCAATTAGAACTCCGCATTCTTTAATAATTTCATTAATAACTTTTCCTCCCTTACCGATAACATCTCCGATTTTTTCAGGATTGATTTGGATAGTAATAATTCGAGGAGCAAATTGTGATAACTGAGCTCGTGGTTGAGGAATTATTTGGGTGATTTTATCTAATATTTTAATCCTTGCTTTTTTAGCTTGCTCTAATCCTTCCGAAAGTATTTTTGTCGTGATACCGGTTATTTTTAAATCCATCTGAAGAGCTGTGATACCTTTATTAGTTCCGGCTACTTTTAAATCCATATCGCCACAATGATCTTCTGGTCCCTGAATATCAGTTAAAATTTTGTAATCGTCATTATCTTTAATCAACCCCATGGCAATACCCGCTACCGGAGCGCTGATAGGAACACCGGCATCCATCAGGGCGATTGTTGAACTGCAGGTTGAAGCCATAGAACTAGAACCGTTAGAAGATAAAACTTCAGAAACAACTCTGATTGTGTAAGGAAATTCTTCCGGATTCGGCATGACTGCGGTTAAAGCTTTCTCCGCTAACATTCCATGACCGATTTCTCTCCTGCCAGGTCCTCTCATCGGAGATACCTCACCGGTTGAATAAGGCGGGAAGTTGTAATGGTGCATAAATCTTTTTTCACCGATAAATTCCATTCCAGCTAATAATTTAACATCATCAGGAGCTCCGAGAGTTAAGATAGAAAGGGTTTTAGTCAGACCTCGGCAAAAAAGTCCGGAACCATGAGTTCTCGGCAATATTCCAGTCTCAACGCTGACTTCTCTTAATTCATCAATCTTACGACCATCAAGTCTTTGTTCTCTCTTTAAGATTTTCTCTCTCATTAAAGAAACAGTTTCTTCTTCAATGAATTGTTTTAATAATCCGATTTTGCTCTTAAAATTATCCGGGTCTTTTTGTTTCAATAATTCTAGAACCTCTTCAAAAAGATTGTTTGAGTTTTTTGATTTTTCTTGTTTGTTTTCTACGAAAATAGCTTTCTCTAATTTAGCCAGAACCAATTTTCTGGCTTCTTGATCCAATTCCGGTTTGCTATCAGGCGGAGTAAGTATAATTTTTTCTTTGCCGATTTCTTTGGCTATTTTTTTCTGAAAATCAATTAATTGTTTCAAATATGGCTTAGCCCATTCCACAGCTTCAAGAATTATTTTCTCTTCTACTTCTTTAGATTCGCTTTCAATCATATTAATCAGGATTTCTCCATTTTCTTCGGTAGCGGAAATAGTTAAATCTAAATCGCTTTCAATTCTTTCGACATAAGTCGGATTAAGGATAAACTGTCCATCTTTCCGCCCAATTCTTAATCCGGCCACTGGTCCGGCCCAAGGAATATCAGATATTAAAAGTGATAAAGAAGCTGACAAAAGACCGATGATGTCAGGGTCATTTTCTCTATCCCAAGATAAACAAGTTATAACTAATTGTACGTCTCTTCTACTATTCTGATTAAAGAGAGGCCTGATTGCCCGGTCAATTAATCTGGCAGTCAGCACTGCTTCGTCTGACGGTCGGCTTTCTCTCCGGACATATCTTGACCCTAAAATCTTTCCGGCCGCATAATATCTTTCTTCGTAGCCAACCATTAAAGGAAAATAATCTATTCCATCTCTTTCAGATGAGGCGATGACAGCGGTGGCTAAAACTAAAGTATCTCCGGAACGAAAAAGACAAGAGCCGTTACTTTGTTCGGCTAAATTTTTTATATTAACTATTAACTCTTTTTCACCTATCTTTAATTTGAATTCTTCAGTCATTTTAGTAGCTTTTAATAAGATATTTTTTAAGATTTTTTTCTAGGTCAACAAATTCATCAACAACCTCTTTTAATTTGGCCGAGGATGATCGGGCAAAAGAAATTGCCTCTACTCTCTTACCTTGGTTTTTTAAATACTCAACCAGTTGGATGAAGTCGCCATCTCCTGAAGCTAATACAATAGTATCAACCGATGGCGCTATTCTGACAGCGTCAACGGTAATACCAACATCCCAATCACCTTTTTTCATTCCACCATAGAATTCTTGAAGGTCTTTGACTCGTGTTTCAATTCCTAAATTAGTTAAAGCCTCAAAAAAAGGCTTTTCTTCTCCTGTTTTAGTTTTAATAACATAAGCAAAAGCTCGAATCAGTTTTCTGTCTTCAACAGCTGTTTTGACAATAGCTCGGAAATTAACTCTCGCTTTATAGAGATTTTTAGCTGAATGATATAGATTTTGGACATCTATGAGAACAGCTACTCTTTGGTCTTGATGTTTGGCAGTAATCATTATTTAGCACTTAAACCGATTTTTTTAATAACACTATTATATCTTTTTGGGTCTTCATTTTTAACATAATTTAAAAGAGATCTTCTCTTGGTAACCATTTTTAAAAGTCCTCTCTTGGAGTGGAGATCTTTTTTATGTTGTTTCAGATGAAGCAAAAGACGTTTAATTTCTTCGGTCAATAAAGCAACCTGGACTTCGGGAGAACCAGTATCAACTTTGTGTAATTTACACTTTTCAATAACTTTAATTTTTTCTTCAGGTGTTAACATATTTTTTAATTTATT